>PBCP01000070.1 GCA_002717145.1 Planctomycetaceae bacterium
TGGAATTTCATGAGGAAACGATCAAGTTGCGCTTCGGGCAACGGAAACGTTCCTTCGTGGTCCACCGGGTTTTGTGTTGCGATAACCAGAAACGGTGGCGTCAGTGGGTGCGAGTGCCCGTCAACTGTGACTTTTGCCTCGGCCATCGCTTCGAGTAAGGCAGCCTGAGTACGTGGGGTTGCGCGATTGATTTCGTCCGCTAATACCAACTGACCGAAAATCGGTCCCGGCCGAAATTCAAATTCAGTGGTCTTGGGATTGAAGATTGAGGCACCCGTGACGTCGGTCGGAAGTAAGTCAGGTGTGCACTGAACTCGTTTGAATCTGCAGCCCACGCTTTTTGCCAGAGCTCTTGCCAAAATCGTCTTTGCTACGCCGGGAACGTCTTCTAGCAGAATATGTCCTTCGCATAGCCATGATACCAGTGAAAGGATCAACTGCGGGCGTTTTCCGACAATCACCTGTTCCACATTGGTGATAATCCGTTGGGCAATGCTGGTTACTTCTGCCACGATTCACTTCCGTTTATCTTAAGTGGGTAAGGCTAAACTGCGTAAGGCGATTCCAGTTTGTACTTTGGGTTGTCCGCTAGAAACGCCTGAATTCGCTCGCTGTTATTCCAGGCCACTGGTAAAAAGTCGAGTGCCTCCTGAATCAATTCAGGGGGTTCTGCGGTGCTGAATCGTATGAAACCATGTCCGGCCTCTCCAAAGCACTCCCCTCCCAAACAGGCGATACCGAAGTTGTCATCTGCTCCTTTTAGTAAATAAAGAGCCAGACCGTGAGATGTAATTTCGTGCCGATTACAAATTTCGGCAACATTCGGGAATACGTAAAACGTTCCACCGGGGATTAAACAATTGACCCCCTCTAAATCATTGAGTTTGGTGGCTAATGAAATGGTGCGTTCTTTAAATTCGGCCATGTATTCGTCACGTTGGTCACGGTCGTCATTCAAAGCCGCCGCACCTGCCATTTGGACAAATGGAGGGATACAGGACAGAGTGCTATTGGTTAGCTTGGCAATCATGTTGATGATGCGTTCACTGCTGACAGCATAACCAAGTCGCCACCCACTCATGCTAAAGGACTTGCTAAACGTATAGCAGGAAACACATTGGTCAAGCATCCCAGGTTGAGCGAGCAGGGAATGGTGCTGACCTTCCCATGCCATTTGGTCATATGGTTCGTCGGCGAAGACCACAACGTCCTTACCTCGAATTAAATCTGCGATACCCTTTAAGTCTTCTTCGGTTGCAATACCTCCCGTTGGGTTATGAGGTGTGTTAATGAAAATGGCTTTTGGGTTGGGATCTTCGTTGACGAAACGGGCTATGTCGTCCAAATTTGGACGAAAAGCGTTTTCCTGTTTCAACTCCGAATAAACGATTCGCCCACCTCGTCTTTCAATATTAGGCGGATAAGTTGGGAAATACGGGCTGAAGACTAACACCCCGTCACCTTCGTTGATGAAAGCCTCGCAGAACAAGGTTTCAAAAATTTTAGCACCTGGCCCGGCGGTGACATTATTTGCAGTTACGCTTAGTCCGTATTCGTCGTTTACATATTTCGCGACGGCTTCACGAAATTCGGGGATCCCGATCGAAGGCCCATAATGGCAATGATCATCCTGGATCGCTTGGATTCCGGCTTGTGCACCATTGGTCGTTGATGGGAAAGGGCTGTCACCAATTTCAAGTTCCACCACTTTTTTTCCAGCCGCTTTTAGTTGTTTGGCTACGACAAGTACGTCAAAGGCCGTTTCGGTTGTTACGCCACGAGCAAAATCACTAAATGCCGGATGCATGTCACTCATTGGGGGTCACTAACTCCTGATATCTTCAATTATTCAACGATGTGGTAGAGAGTAATCAGCTATAGGCTTATTACTATAGCTGATTATATCAAAATAGGATCCCGTAGATCGATTTGACCATCTTCCTAAAATGAATTCCCCGGTTAAAACTGCGGGATTAATCACAGATGCTTTATAATGAATTTATGTTGAATGATAGCGGGGCCTTAGTGCCCGTAATTGAAAATTTATTAAAGACGGCTGGCTGGTTCTGTTGGTTGCTTGCTTTTATCTGGGCAGCAGCGGGAATTACTTTTTTTCCAAAGTGGGGTGTAAGAGCTGGAGCATGTATTGCTGTAGTGACGCTGACGACTTTTTTAGTTGCAGCCCTAAGCTTTGAAAATCGACATATCCTGATTTATGGAGTTTGGGGATTTGATCTGGTAGTTATGCTTGCAATGCTATGCTTACGTCCGCGAAGTAACCGCGATTGGGCAGAGGATATGCAGTATTCGGTACAGGTCCAAACAGATAAAGACGTTGTTGTTCTAGACAATGTTCGGGATTTCAGTTATCGGTCGGAAGAAGAATTTACTGCGTCATGGACCTGTCGCCGTGTACCATTGAATGGACTCGAAAAAGTTTGGTTAGGTGTCGAACAGATTTCGGCATGGGAAGGGGTCGCTCACATCTTCATTAGTTTTGAGTATGAAGATGAAAGTGGCTGTCGTGATGCAGTCGCGGTCTCCGCGGAAATTCATCGACAGACGGGGGAGCAGTTCAGTGTGCAAAAAGGCCTATTCCGTAATTTTGAATTGACTTATGTCGTTGGGACGGAACGGGATCTGATTGGTCTGCGAACTCATATAAGGCTGGATCCTGTACGTTTTTATCCACTGAATATGAAACGGGAAGCAATCCAAAGGCTATTTCAGGATGTAATGAGTCGAGCGACGAAACTGCAGGAGGAGCCGGAGTTCTATCACACAATTGCTAATAATTGTGCCAGTAATATGCTTTATCATTTAAATAAGCTTGCTCCGTATCCAATTTCTAAGTGGGATAAACGAATAATCTTATCGGGTTGGGTAGATCGTGTTATTTATGCTCTCAAAGTTGTACCGGGGGTAAGCTCTTTGAAAGAGCTTCGACAAAAATATCTGGTGGATATTTCCGGTTTTGAAGTGGATGAATTTTACTCCGATAATCTCCGAACCGTCGGGTTAGTGCAAGCGGTTGATCAAAAGGTAATTAAATGAAACTTTTTGCCAGGTTATTACTGATACTGATTCTGATGCTGGTGTCTATACCCGGCCTGAAGGCGCAGGATAGCCTCGTTATCCGAGTCGGAGTCGTAACGTATGAGACCTTTCAGGATAAAGATGGTGAATTGAGGTCGTTGCTGGATCAGCTTTCAGGATCGCAGAATCCCCCAATTCGGTTTCAGGTGGCAACTGGCTCGTATCGCGAGGTAGCTCATTGGCTGCAGTCTGATGAAATAGATGTCGCTTTGCTAACCGCTGGCGGATATGTGCGTGGAATTCTACAGAGTAATATGGCCGATGAATTCGAATATCTGGCAACCATGGACGCCCGGCCAGCGATCGGTCCGTGGGTAGATGAAAATCGTCGGGCGAATGAATTCCAGGGATTCTATCAATCGGTTTGTTTGACGCATGCCCAACGCAGCAGACTGACCTTATCTCAAATTAAACAGGCCTCCGAAAACGGAACGCTTGAAGTATTACTGGTGCACCCACAGTCGGCATCAGGAGCATTGGTTCCACTCAAGGTGTTAAGAGATCAGGGAATCGAATTACCGGCCAATGCCGTTCGTTACATGCATTCACATACTCAGGTATTGGAGGCTCTTGCGCAAAGTCGAGATGGTAAGACTGCGATCGGGTTCGTATGGGATGATGCGATTTCGAAACAACCTGAACTTGAGTCAGAACTTGCCATGATTCAAATACCGGGGTTAGCCGAGGTTCAGATTCCGCATGATGTGCTGGTGGCACGACGGGATTTTGTACACTTACCAGATTTCAAACGCATATTAGAACGACAGGTGTTTTCTCAGTCTCGGCCACTTTTTTTACCTTCTGCATCTGGAGTACAAGATTATCAGGATTTGCAACAGCGTTTAGAGTTACATGCCCCGAGCCAGACGGATTTGCTCGTGCGTCAGGATCTACGTGGGGTCGGACAGTTACTCGCACATGCGCAGAAAAACTCTGGTAAAGACAAGCCTTTTCGGTTAGGTGTTGTGCTTTCAGGGGGAGGGGCTAGGTGCGCTTATCAGGTTGGGGTGATCGGTGAAGTTGAAAAGTATCTTCAGGAACTCAACGGCCTTTACGGTTCGGAGCTTGATATTGATTTAGTGGTCGGGACTTCCGGAGGTGCGTTAAACGCGGTTCCAGTGTCCATGAAAGTAACAGACTATGCAAACGGACAGCAGGTATTACGAGATGTATGGGAATCATTGGATCAGCGGGAGATAATCCTGCCGTCAGTGACGGTGCGTGTGAATGCGGGGATATGGTTTGCGTTCTTGCAAATGGCATTGATCTACTTTTTTGGCCGACTAGTGCGGCGTCGTTATGATTCCAGACTTCGATTTTTTTACAGAGCCTGTTTGTGCCTCGGCGCGATTGAGTTTGTGCTTTGTGTCCTTCCCTTCGAACCATGGGGGCTTCTGGGGCACAACCATTTGCTTCACCACCTATGGTTGTGGTGTCGGCTCGGGGCCGAGTTTACAGCCATTGCGATGTTGTTCGCAGGTGCGATTTATTACTTTGTTTCGCGAGTTGCAGTAGATCCCGATCGTCAGGAGTTGAAAATACGACGCGGCCGAATCCATTGGGTTTTGACAGTCGGTGTTCTTGGTCTACCGTTGTTGCAGTTGATAACGATGTTAATGAATGAAAAAACGTTCTCGACCGGGGAGGGAATACGAACTGCATTGGCACGAGGCTATACGTCGATGTTGGAGCAGCATGCAGAACATCACGACATGGACTATCGTGTCGACAGTAAAGTAGTGATACAGAAGCGACTTGAGGCAATGGGGAGCTGGATTGTTCAAAACAACGCTATTCGGCGCGATCTGGTGTTGACGACAACAGCAATTGACCGCAGCCGCCCGGAGGTCCCCTCTGAATTGTATTTCTACCTGCAGGCTAACCAGGATGGTATAAAACCCGAATTTGGAAATCGGGGCATCGACATGAAAAAATCCCCATCTCAGTTTATGAACATCGTGCTTGGGTCGTCGGCCATCTATCCGGCATTTCCAGGGCAGGTAGTCGAGGGGCTTCCACAGTCAGGAGACAGGCTGGAGTTGGTAGATGGGGGCTTTGCTCATAATGCTCCGGTTGAAGCAGCGGTCTTGTGGGGAGCCACGCATGTATTGCTAGTCGACGTGAGTCCAATTGCGACACGCGACGGAGTCAATTTGGCTGATAGCGTGGTTCGGGGGTTTGGGCATCTTTTGCGTCAGAGTCAGTTGTCAGATGAACGTAGTCGTAGTGAAATAGTTGTCGTAAACTTGCAGCCTCGATTTGAGCCGCCGCTTTGTATTATTGATTTTTCTTCCAATCTAATAAAGCGAGGTATCGAATTCGGTGCGGCTGATGCTGTCGCTGAGACGCGTCTCGAACGCCATGATGACGTCCTCGTGAAATTGCCCCCTTTTAGCGTCAGCTATGGTCGTCCCGGTTTTCTTGAAATTGTTGCCCCAGTGCGAACCGGCTCGCTCCATGAGAAGGGCGAAGAACATCGCGAGTTAAGTCAGCCGGACTCGACCTCGTTCCAGCGACCTAACTCTCCCTGAGTGATGTTTATTCGCGTTCAATCATCATGACCGATGTGTCGTCGTGTCGCCCGGTTCCTTCGGTGATAGCAGAAGAACGTTGGAATATATGTTCTAAAGCATCGTTTAAGGGAAGTTCTCGGGATTCCTGCATTGCTTCCGTAATTCCATCGACTCCAAACTGATCGACAAGAGCATCACCACTAGGTGGAAAGGCTTCTTCCAGACCATCCGTATAAATCAGAAGTCGGCTCTTCGGAGGAATTGTGGCAGAAATGCACTCGTACTCCCAACCTTCCATCACAGCCAACGGTAAACCGATCTGGTCTTCGTCACCGAGAATGGTCACTTCGTTTGTTTCCATATTTTGAAGCAAAGGTAAAGGGTGCCCTGCACAAGTCCATTCAATGGTGTTCGTGCTGGTGTCGAGCATGCAATAGATGATGGTGATGAATCCACCTTCATCCTGAACAATATCACTTTTACACAAACGGTCATTGACAGCGTTGACGAAGTCAGCCGTATTTGGATAGCGATTATTGCGGATCATACGGATTAACGTGTGCATGGTCATGATGGACATGCAGGCTTTTACACCATGCCCGGAAGCATCTCCCACCAGCATGACCAATCTTGAGTCATCCAATGCGAATGAATCATAATAGTCTCCGCCGGCCATTACGACCATGTTCTTCCCATCGACACGGATCTCAGAGGGCTCGTATCTCCCCACCACTTTGTAACCATTGGTTTCCGGAAGGTCATCGGGAATTACAGATTCCTGAAGTTTCCGAACGGAATCCACTTCTTCGCTCAACCGCTCTGCAACGATCTGGGCTCGTAAAGCAAGCATGTTTTTGTTGGCCGCTTCAAGCATCGAAATTAGCAACATAATAAAGTTGCCATCATTATCTCGTATGACATGTGAGTGCAGACCCTGCGAGACAAACTGAATAAGGTGCGTTATGTCATCAGATTTTGCGGCTCCAACTATCGGGATGCCAGGTAATGCAGTTTTTGTGTGTTCAAAAACACTGAGTGATTCCTCAAGTGTTGGGAAACTCAGGGAAAGTAAAACAACATCCCAATTTGTTTCCTGTAGAGCCAGATTGAATTTAGCCAGATCGCTCCGAAGTGTTGCTTCGTGGCCCCCCACATTTAGCATGAGTTCGAGCGTTTCGGTTTCCGGGGACGATTCCCAGCCGACTAGGATTTTCATAGGGCGTGCTGCTTGTAGGTCGAAGTGTTTTAGGTAATTTAGCAGATTGCTCCCAATTTACCAGCCACTTAATCCTGTTCAAGAATGGAATCAATTGCTCCTTCGATTTCCTCGAGTTGATTAGGAGCGGTTTGATCCATTCGTAGAAAATATTCAATCATCGACTCTAGAAAGGTTTGTTTTTTTTCGAGCGATTGTTCTTTCAGGGAATCACGAACTTCGACGTAGGGGTAGCCTCGTGAAAACATAGGGTGGGTATCCCTTCAAAAGAATGGCCCCTATTTGAAGTGGTTTCTAGTGAATGAACGCTCGAAATCCTCAAAGGTACTCAGCTATTTTATTTATAGTTCAGGATTATTTCGGCGGATAACTGTGGTGGTTCCAATTGGGCGGCGTGAGACCGTGAATGTGACGCACGAAATAGTCCCAACGACGACGTTGGCCATATTCTCCACCGGAAGAGTGTCCCATTCCCGGGACGACAAGCAAGTCAAACTCTTTCTTTGATTTGATCAAAGCATTCACCAATTGGTAAGTCGATTCGGGGGGGACGTTGGTATCCATTTCACCAACCATGAGCAAGAGATTACCCTGTAATAATCCCGCGTTGGTAATGTTAGATTGGTTTTTATAGTGATCTCCAATCGGATAACCCATCCACTGCTCATTCCACCAATGTTTGTCGACTCGATTGTCGTGACATCCGCAGGATGAGACCGCAACCTTATAAAAATTGCTATGGTGTAATAAAGCCGCAGTACTACTTTGACCGCCGGCACTGGTGCCAAAAATCCCTACCTTCGAAATATCACAGTGGGGATATTTTTCATGAAGTGCCTGAAGCCACGCAATATGGTCGGGCAGGCCAGAGTCCTGGAGGTTCTGCCAGCAGACATCATGGAATTGTTTACCCCGATTGTCGGTTCCCATTCCATCCACCATAACTGTGATGAACCCCAATTCGGCCAGATGAAACATTCGCATTCGTGTCATAAAGGACTTGGGGACGTGAGAATCGTGCGGGCCTGCATAAATATATTCGACGACTGGATAACTGTATCTGGGGTCAAAGATTCGAGGGCGATAAACCATCCCGTAGATGTCAGTTTTTCCGTCACGCCCTTTGGCTACAAAACGTTCCGGAAGGCGGAATCCGATTTCCAAAAGTTTGCTGATATCTGCTGATTCCAATTTGCATATCAGATTGCCAGTGTTGGCGTCACGCAGATTGTGTACTGGTGGCAAGTCGATTCTTGAATACTCGTCAATTAGAAATCGTCTTGAAGGAGATAGTGTTATTTTGTGGGTTCCATCACCGTCAGTTAGGCGTAGCAGGTTGGTGCCGTCTAAATCGACTCGGAAGAAATGCTCGTGATATGGATCCTCGTTTTTCTGTGTCCCGACAGCGCTGAAAATAAGGTACCCTTTGTCCTCGTGGAGGGAATGTATTTTTTTGACCGCCCACTGGCCGCTGGTGATGGGGGCGACGACTTTGCCAGAATGCAAATCATAAAGATAAAGGTGGTTCCAACCGCTTCGTTCGCTTGCCCAGATCAGATTCTTACCGTCGCTTGTGTAATGGCTGTAAAACTTGGTTTGATTAATGAACGTGAACGTTTTATCGTCGACGACAGTCCGGGTTGTCCCGTCTGACGGTGACACGGCAATAATTCTTACACGTTGGTGACCGCGGTCATCCTGTTGGTAGGTAAAGAAGTCGTTCTTTTCATGCCACTTAATATTGGGCGGTCCGTGGTAATCAACTACATCGCTATCTACGCGGTAGGTCTTTTGGTTGGCAGTATTAACTAAAAAAAGTTCAAAGCTGTCAAAGCGGTCGCCAGGTTGCGCGTATGTTCTCGTGTGAAGCTTGGCTTTGATAGAGTCTTTGGGGGATGATTCTAACAGGTGTACTTCACTTAAATCTCCGGGCGTAACTTTCATAAACACTGCATATTTGCGGTCTGGTGACCATTTGTTGAATCGATAGGGATTCTCTTGCGATCCGTCCGTCGTGAGGATATGTTCTTGATTGTTTTTCTTGTCTATCAGGATTGCATTATGCTGCCTGATTTCAAACTCCCATGTATGAGTATTTTCTTCCTGTTGTTTGGCTGGAAAAGCAGAGGTCAGTTGAGTCGTTGCCCTGTTGAGTACGTGTGTTAATTTCTCGAGCCTCTTTCCTTTGTAAGTGAAACGGAACCGGTTGTTTTCGAACTTAAATTCACAATAAGTTAGGTCTGTATCGAATTGGAGCTCACTGATTTTTAGCTTCTCGCCGTTGACTTCTTTGTTAAGAAGTTCACTGAGTTGTCTTCCTACCGAAGTGTGATCAAATGCTGGTTGCCGGGTGCCGCCGATGCAGTCAACGACAATCCATTCTCGTTGGCCGTCATGTAAATCCACTTGATACCAGAACTTATTGTCTCCCTCGAGCCAATGGGGGCGTACTCGATGACGCACCATTCGGTTGTTGACGTCATTGATAGTTGCGTGGGCACGTCGATAATGCTCAAGCAGGTTTTCGGGCTGATACGGCTTCAGTTTCTTGGCTACAGCGAAAGGAGGTTGGAGGGCCAGTATTATCGTAAGAAAAAGAATGGAGGCTGAAACGTTGCGAAGCATATCCAAGGCCTGTTGTGAGTAAGGTTAGTCGTTTAATTGAAAGAGCCCAGTTTACCAGTTCCTGGAATCGTAAGGGGGTAAACAGAGTCGTTTAAAAAAAGAAGACGCACAGTGTGAAACTGTGCGTCTTCCCGATTGGAACAATGTGCATGAAGAATCTTCACACGAATTGGTCACTTGTCCCGAAGGACTATTTCTTAGCTTTCACAGGAGCGAAACCCTTGGTGAAAGCAGCATCGTTAAATGCAAATGCAACTTTGTCTTCGGCTTTCTTTAGTTTGCCAAGACATCCGCCACAGCATACGCCAACTTTAACGCCAGCAGCGTCAACAGTCTTAGTAGCGTCTACAGGGCGACCAGCCAGGAAGCATTTAACCTGCTTGTACTGACCAGTTTGAACCAACTGGTGATTACCTTTGGTTGCGTGCTTTTTAGCGTCAAATGCTTTTGGGCAGTTTGCACAGCAGAAGAACACTTTTCCACCTTTGTAGTCGACAGTTTTGTCGGCTGCGACAGGCTTACCACTCAATGGGCATTTAACGCCATCGAGCTTAGGACCAGCTGTTGCGGTAAGCGAAACAGCTGTGAACATAAGAACAGCAATGATTGCTAGAAAACGTTTCATAATGAAACTCCTTAAAGAATGAGATTTATCTCGTTGATTTGAAACAGAACTTGCTTAGCTCCGGTTACTTTTGATGTCTGGCTGAAAATAGGTTTCAGCCGACTTGAATTCCGTAGTAGCAACCAAGGGCGTACCACGAAACGAAGGGCCTTGAAAGATATAGGCCTAGCACAGCCAGCAACAAGTGAATGATTGGCTGGGCTGGGAAGATTTTTGCAGTAGAAAGGTTGGTCCTGCACGTACTTGATTTACCGAATCTAAATCAGCAACAATTTCCAGAACCGCAGCATTATGCAAAGGAAGGTCAAAACTGAAAGTAAGGTCAACCTGAACAGTTGCTTTCGTCGTTACAGTCAAATGTTTAGCCACGTGTGGCTTGCAGGGACAATCATGTGAGCCATCTGCAAAGGTGGCCTGATGAGTTAGGCTGTCTTGCGATTGTTGGCTGACGCAGCTCGGGCAGGTTGGTTCAACCGAATCATCGCTAGCAAAAGCAGATGAAATACTACAACAACAGAATGCAGGCAGAAGGATCTGCGTTGTTAGGAACAACAGCAGAATCATAGTCCCTGATTTTGGTTGATTTAGTCGATACATTGCTTCACGCAGGCTCGTTGCTTAGTCTTTCATCCTATATCGTCATTTTACGGTAAAACCTCGTGATGGTTCAATTATAAAAGAGGCTATTTATTGTAATTGTTGAAGCATCTTTTTTGCATTTTGTGGTTTAATAACCACTAGAAAGGGCCGGACTCCTCGACAGCGAATTGAGATTGGTTGTTGCAAGGCCCATTGCTGCCGGATAATGGAACTTCGATGAAAGGTGGATGAATGTTTCTTTCCAACTTTTTTTTAACTATTGGACGCCAATTTTGCATGTTGGCTGTCCTGATTGTGTTTTCAGGCTTTAACCTGCTTACCCCACTAGTGCATGCTCAGGACGATTTGCTGAATCGTTTTATCTCTACAAATAAAAGTGTTTTGGCGGCTGGAAATGGTAACGGATTGATTTCTGATATTGTTGATGATCGCGCTATCAAACAGTTGATCAGTCAAAAAGCAGAGTATTTGTTGCCAAATCCGGAAGAATCATTACTTGAAGGGTTTGGTGAGCAAATTAAGAGATCTCAAACTAAGTTGAAACTTCCGAAACTCAAAAGCTCGGAACTTGCTTCTCATGAGGTATACCCAGCAGTTGCCCCTTCTGTTTTGGTGTTATCCAAAGTCTACAAGTGTGGGCGTTGCACCCGTTGGCATGACCGCAGTGCCGGAGCATTTGCGATTACAGCTAGTGGCGCGATCGTCACAAACCATCATGTAGTCGAAGGCGTTCAACCCGACGAAAAGGCTTTAGTTGCGACAGCTGCCAACGGAAATGTTTATGTGGTCAAAGAGATTTTGGCAGCAGATAAGTTGAACGACATCGCCATTTTACAACTCGAGCTTCCTGACGGTGAAGAGCTAACTCCTGCAAAAATCGCGGAACGAGCCGTACCAGGGGAGGATGTATATGCAATTAGTCACCCCGTAAGTCGTTTTTATACGCTGACAAAAGGTGTTGTTTCACGTAACGCCATGATGCACACTCCTGATGGTTCGGCGAAACGTCTATACATAACAGCGGAATTTGCAAAAGGGTCCAGCGGTTCTCCGATTTTCAATAGTCGGGGTGAAGTGGTAGGGATTGTTTCAAGCACACAGTCGATCTATTACACTCAAACTCAGCAAGAACAGAAAAATCTACAAATGGTATTTCGCAACTGCGTACCGGCATCTTCGGTTCATTTGTTGCTCAAGTAAATTCCGCAAGGCAGTATGTTATGGTCCCGTTGCTAGAGCATCGCGAGCAACTCGATAAGGAGGGATTCGTTGTTCTGCCGGAATGTGTCGACCAAGGCCTGATTGAGGAGTTGGTGGCCGAGGTCGAACGAATATGGAATGACGAGGGTGAGTCTGCCGGAGCGGAGTTTAAGCAGGAAGCGAACACTCGGCGACTGGCCAATTTAGTTGACAAGTCACGAGTCTTCGAGCAGGTCATTCTTCATCGTTATTCACTGACCCTTGTTGGCCACATCCTTGGGGATTTCAAACTAAGTAGTTTGAATGCCAGAAGTGCAAACCCCATGTCAGCTTGTGGTCAGCCACTACATTGTGATGGAGGGTGCTTGCCGGATGACCATGGCCCAAAAGTGGCAAATGTTGTCTGGTGTCTCGATGATTTCAACGCTAAAAATGGTACACTACGCGTGGTGCCCGGAACTCATCTTTCAGGCCATCTCCCTCAGGATGAGTTAGTGGATCCGGAATTGAATCATCCCGATCAGAAAATCATTTTAGCGAAAGCGGGGAGTTTGATTGTGGTGAACGCTCATTTGTGGCATGCTGGAACAGAGAATCGCACAAGGTTTCCGCGGCGTGCGTTACACGCGTATTATTGTAGACGCGATCAGCCCCAACAGCAGTTTCAGCAGAGGTTGTTGTCTCGTGAGAGGCAAGCGACGGCAAATGATACCTTAAGATATTTGTTGGCACTCGATGATAAACCGTTAAAGGATGAAATTCTGCAGTCCAACAGTGTCAGTGGTTTCTTGGAGTAACATCCGGATAAAGGAATTAGGAATGAAGACGTTTATAGTTATTTTAGCACTTCTGATAACGGCACCCTTAAGTGCTCAGGATTCCTCTCAGAAAAAAAACGGCAGTTCGGTTTGGTTAAAGGGGAATATCCATACGCATACCTTTTGGAGTGACGGAAACCAATTTCCGGAAATGATTGCCAAATGGTACAAGCAAGAGGGATACGATTTCCTTGCGTTAACAGACCATAATGTGCTCAGTAAAGGTGAGAAATGGATGCCGCTAAGTACATTAAAGGCTCGCGGAGGCGATGACATTCTGGAGAAATATATCGCAGCTTTTGGTGGTGAGTGGGTGATCACGCGAGGTGAGGAGCCCAAGTTGGAAGTTCGGCTGCGGACATTAGAAGAGTTTCGGCAAGGTTTGGAAAAGGACGGTGACTTTCTGATGATTCAGAGTGAAGAAATTTCTGATCGTAGTCAGGGTGTTCCAGTGCATATGAATGCTACGAACATTCAGGAAGTGATTGCTCCTTTGGGGGGCGCAACAGTTCGAGAGGCAATGGCAAATAACTTAAGAGCCGTCGCGGAGCAGGCTCGTAGGACTGGCAAGCCAATCATTTTACACCTCAATCACCCTAATTTTGGTTATGCTGTGACTGCAGAGGATTTAGCTGCTGTCGTACAGGAACGTTTTGTAGAGATATACAACGGGCATCCAGGGGTGAATGTGTTGGGAGATGATGACCACGCCTCAGTTGAGAAAATCTGGGATATCGCGAACACGATCCGACTGGCCCAGTTGTCTGCGTTCCCGTTGTTTGGTATCGGAACCGATGATTCTCACCATTATCACGGACGTGGTACAAGCCGTCCGGGGAGAAGCTGGATTATGGTGCGCGGTGATAAACTCGAGCCGGACGCGATAACTGAAACAATTAGTCGAGGAGATTTTTATAGTTCCAGCGGAGTCACCTTGAAAGACGTGGTTTTTGACAATAAGAAGCGTGTTTTGTCTCTTCAGATTGAGGCAGAAGAGGGCGTGACATATAGCACCAGGTTTATTGGGACTACGAAAACAGCAGACTTATCTTCCAAAGAGAAGAAAGCCGCAAACGGTAAGACTGTTACTAGGATCTATAGTGAGGATGTTGGTGCTGTGTTGTCGACCGTTTCCGGGACAAATCCTCGCTATGAATTCAAGGGAGACGAACTCTTTGTTCGTGCGGTGGTTACGTCCTCCAAGGCTCACGTCGATCCGACACTGCCAAACCAAACTGAGCAGGCCTGGACACAACCTGTAGGGTGGTCCGTTTCGTCTCGTCGCAGTCGGTAACCATTGGCGTTGGAACACCGATCACCAATTTCGTTGACTTGCAGTCGCACTTAATTGGCGTCCATTACAAACAACAACCAAGTTTCAATGAGGGAATATATTGAATGACCCGCTGCGTTTTTAATTCTTTGGTGGTAGTTTTTTGGTCCGTAAATATTGTGAATGCTCAAAATCTGGAGGCTCAGTTGCTGCAGACTCCAGTCGAAAAGTTGGTTCAGCAGGCGAAGGATTTAGGAGATGCCAAACGGGGAGGAGTCGCTTTTTTTCAGGTGTATTTATCCTGTTCAAAGTGTCATAGCGTCGGTGATAAAGAAAATCCGCTGGGTCCCGATCTAACTCAATTAGGCTCGAAGGCTGATGACCGTTATCTGATTCAATCGGTATTGAATCCGTCTGCCGTGATCAAAAAAGGGTTTGAGTCGGTAACGGTATTTACAGTGAAGGGGAAACAGTTTGCCGGTTTGATAAAGACTCAAAGTAAAGATGGTCTGGTGCTTAATGACGTGAGTCGCCCCGGGCTTGAATTGAAGTTTGCTAACGAAGATATAGATGAAGTGGTTGCCTCTAGAGTATCCATCATGCCCAAAGGGCAGGTGAATCAACTGACCGGGAAACAGCAATTTTTTGATCTAATCAAATATCTCATGGAGATTCGTGATGGTGGTAAAGCCAGAGCGGCAGAACTCCAGCCTCCGCCGGCGTTATATGCTGCACGACCTTTGCCGGAGTATGAAAAGAATCTGGATCATCGCGGTTTGTTGACGTCGTTGAATCAGGATAGCTACAAACGTGGCGAGGCAATTTACAATCGACTTTGTATCAATTGTCATGGCACGCACGATCGACCGGGATCTCTTCCAACCTCTCGAAAGTTTGCAGTTGATGTGATGAAAAACGGTGCCGATCCGTTTTCGATGTATCAGACCTTGACTCGCGGGTTTGGGCTGATGGTTCCTCAGGCCTGGATGGTGCCACAACAAAAATACGATGTCATCCACTATATTCGTGAAGCCTATTTTAAGCGAGATAATCCCTCACAGTATTTTGCAGTGACTGCCGACTACTTGGGAGATCTTCCTGCAGGGGATACGAAGGGGCCCGCGCCGTCCAATATTGTGCCCTGGGAGCAGAACAATTATGGGCATCAGTTGATCGCGACTTACGAAATTGGTGATGATGCTTCCAATTTTGCATACAAGGGAATTGCTCAACGCCTTGATTCAGGACAGGGAGGTATTTCTAAAGGGAATGGTTGGATGATTTTTGACCATGACACGATGCGTGTCGCGGCCGGTTGGCGGGGTAAGGGGTTCATTGACTGGAATGGTATTAACTTTAATGGCCGTCACAATATCCATCCCCGTATTGTAGGGGATCTCCATTTTGAGAATCCGACAGGGCCGGGTTGGGCTAACCCGGAGGATAATTCGTGGGAAGATCCAAGGTTGATTGGACGCGATGACCGGATTTATGGACCTTTGCCACGCAGTTGGGCTCAGTATAAAGGACTCTACCATCATGGAAATCAGACGGTTGTTGCCTATTCGGTTGGGAAAGCACACGTGCTCGAGACGGCAGCCTGGGAAGAAACGGCACACGGGCCAGTTTTCAAACGAGTGATTCAAATGGGGCGGCGAGATCAGGACTACGTTTTGCAGGTTGCTCAGCATCCCGATGCAGCTGCTGCTTTACAGGTTTTGCAGGAAGAAACGGAAGGCAGGAGTGTTGTAGGACTTGGACAACTTGAAACGGCAGTGAAACCAACGGCTGATCGAAAACTGGCATTCAACGGAGCTACTTTCCTTCAACTGCCGGTCGGAGAACGACTCAATATGTTCTCCAAGGATTTTACGATTGCCGCGACAATTGCTACGAACGTAGATGGAGCGATTTTCACTAAAACCCATTCGAAGGGACCGTGGGTGGATGGCGGCAAGTCGCTTTTTGTTCGTGGCGGTAAAATGGCCTATGACATTGGTTGGGTTGGAGTCGTCAACGGGAATGCACGAGTTGCAGATGGAAAACCACACGATGTTGCTCTGACATTCGAAGCTGAAACCGGAAAACTGACGCTCTATGTTGATGGTAAGGTGGATGCCGAAAAGGTGATGCGAGCGAAGCGACTGGAAAATGCCCATGTGTTAAAGATTGGGTTTTGTTCGGACAACTTTCCTAATGATAAAACCCATTTTAAAGGTTCCTTGAGTCGTGTTCAGGCGTTTCAGCGTTTGGTTTCCCCGGCCGACATTAAATCAGCATCTGGAGCTGTTTTGGATTTGGTGATGCTGGATGGGGTTGCGCAGGATCAGTCTGATAACAAGTTGAATATTGAAGTCATTGCCGGAAACAATCCACGCGGTAGTGAGGATGCTCCCATGCTTGCAGGCGTTAACGGAGAAATAGACGGTTGGAGTTGGAGTCAGGGGAAGGCTGGTCAATTGCGACTTAAAGTGCCGGCTGGCGAACCGACTCAATTTACCGTTTGGGTGCGTCGGGTCGACGACGCCGAAGCCGTGGCGGAAATGTCTCAGTTTATCCCATTGCCTCATGTGCAACTTTCAGAATTGACGGACGGTGGTCCGCCGCGATTCCCCGAGAAACTGACGACGCAATTGGCTCGTGGTGAGGAGGCGGGAGCGTTTCAGGTGGATGTACTTACTCATCCCGTACAAAACCCATGGTTTGCTCAGGTCCGAATGACGGGACTTGATTTCTATCCGGACGGAAACAGTCTGGTGGTTAGCTGCTGGGATGGCGACGTTTGGAAAGTGTCAGGTGTCCTGCGTGATGATGGGAAATTGACGTGGCAGCGTATCGCTAGCGGCCTGTTTCAGCCGCTTGGGATCAAAATCGTAGAGAATCGCATTTATGTCGGTTGCCGTGATCAAATTTGCATTTTGCATGACTTTAATGAGGACGGTGAGACTGATTTTTACGAGGCATTCAATAGTGACCATCAGGTCACCGATCACTTTCACGAATTCGCGATGGGTTTACAGGTTGATGAGGAAAATAACTTTTACTATGCAAAATCCGCGCGGCATGCTTTACCTGCACTAGTGCCTCATCACGGTACCTTGTTACGTGTCAGCGCAGACGGGGAGCATACAGAAATACTGGCTACCGGTTTTCGGGCGGCTAATGGAGTCTGCCTCAATGAAGATGGATCCTTTATCGTCACCGATCAGGAAGGTCACTGGAATCCGAAGAATAGAATCAATTGGGTGCGCGAAGGAGGGTTCTATGGAAATATGATGGGTTATCATGACATCACCGATGAATCGGACGAAGCCATGGAGCAGCCATTGGTTTGGATAACGAATTCATTTGATCGTTCGCCATCAGAATTGTTGTGGGTGGACTCAGAAAAATGGGGTGCACTAAACGGTCGTCTACTCAACCTCTCTTATGGTTACGGCAAAGTTTATGTCGTGCCTCATGAGGAAGTCGATGGGCAGATGCAGGGTGGTATGATTCAGTTCCCCATTGCGCAATTTCCTACAGGCGTCATGCGCGGCCGCTTTCATCCTCAGGACGGGCAGCTCTATGCCTGTGGGATGTTTGCCTGGGCTGGGAATCAAACACAGCCTGGTGGAATGTATCGTTTGCGATATACGGGGAAAGCAGTACATTTGCCGGTTGAGTTAAAAGCGCGTAAAGGCGGAGTGGAATTGACCTTTACCGATGCGGTGGACGCAGAATCGGCAGTGGAAGTGGCCAATTATCAACTGAAAACCTGGACGTTGAAACGTACACGTAGTTATGGATCCAAGCATTACGATGAGAAGCCAGTCACGGCTTCGTCTATCAGTGTTTCAGTTGATGGAAAACGAGGGTTTATTTCTATCCCGGATCTCAAGCCAACGTGGTGCATGGAAATCAAATACAACCTTAAGGGGGCTGACGGAAGGTCCTTTAACGGTACAATTCATAACACGATTCATGTACTTAAGTAAGCTTGTGTTGGCCGGAAAATAAGGAAATAAATGTTTCAGCTGCAACCAAAGATTCTTCGACAGGTAATCTGTCTGCTACTGGCTTTTTCTTCTGCAGTGTCAGCCCAGGATACTCAGTTGAGGCGGTCGTTGACAGCTTCTGAAATTAATGATGACCTTGAAAGAATGCAGCAGATTCTGGAGTCGATGCATCCGGGGTTGTACCTGTATATCACGCCGGAGGAACTTCGGGAAGAGTTTGAGGGATGCCGGGTTGGGCTTGGCCAGTCGCAATCTTTACGCGACACGTTTTTGAGATTTGCCGCCGTGGTGGATAAAATCCGATGCGGCCATACATATGCAGCCATTCCTAGTTCGGCCGAAGAGGAGCTAAGGCGGGATGCCGTATTCTTTCCACTACCCTTGAAGTTTCTTCAAGGGAAAGCCTATGTGAACCACAAGCGAGTTGAAATTCCATGCGGTACGGAAGTACTGTCGATTAATGGGATCGCTATGTCGAAGCTCGTCCCTCAACTCATGCCATTTGTGACCGGAGACGGATTTGTGGATGAGTATCGCTATGAATTGCTGAGTGATTCCTTTTCGAATTCTTTAGCCATCGCATTCCCTCAGAAGGGCCAGTTTCTTGTTGAGTTTCGTAAAGACAATGGTGCCGTTGGTATGAAGACCGTGCAGGGAGTTGACGGGCGTGGCCTGCAGGCGAGAATGCAAACGGTTGCCTTTGGTAAAAAACCCCTAGTCCCTTATCGTCTGAAACAGGTGGCACCCAATACCCTACTAATGGCAATTGATACATTCGATAACGGCTATGGTGCTCCACCTTTCCGTGTTTATCACAAATTTGTAACTAAGACGTTTAAGGAACTTGAGAAGTCACCTCAGATAGATAATCTGATTCTGGATCTGCGGCTTAATGACGGGGGTTATACCCGAAATGAAATGTTGTTGTATTCCTATCTCAGTGAGAATCCGTTTCGTGAGATGCATGCCGGTGAAGCAACGGCAAACCGTATTCAACATAAAGAGTATTTAAGTCGGCTTTATCACTCCCGGGGGATGATTCGTGGATACGATCGCCGATTAAACAGAGAGTTGGAGCCTGTTGGTGAGGATCGATTTGGTCTGTCAGACGATTGGATTCCCCGAGCTTTGCCTGCAGAACGTCGGTTTCACGGTAATGTGTTTGTGCTAACCAGTGGCCGGACACATTCAGCAGGAGCTTGTGTTTGTGTACGTTTGCAGGAGTCTAATAAAGCCGTGTTCATTGGTGAAGAGACTGGAGGAGTGCGCGGAGCGTTTACAGCAGGAACAACACTTGTTTATACATTGCCGAATTCCGGAATTGAGTTGGCGGTTCCCATTCTTAAGTACGAAATGCTTGAAAAAGCCCCTGTTGAGCATGGTCGTGGAGTCAAGCCGAATCACGTGGTTCGAGTGAGGCCTGAAGACTTAGGCTCTGACAATGATCGGATATTGGATTTTGCTATCGAGCTGATTAGGCGGCAAAGTAAAGCCAACTAGTTGGCTTGCTCAGCTTTGCTGAAATACTGGTCCAGTTCCAGAATTGTCTTCGTTACAATGTCGAGATTTCCCATGACGACGTAGTTGTCAAAGTAGTACTGGCCGGCAGGGACTCCGTCTTCATTGCGGATTCTAAAGACACTGTTCCATTTGGTCACTTTGGCGGCAGGAAACCGGAAACGTCCATATCCGGCGTTTTCGTAGCCAGGGCTGGGTTGCTGAGGAGAAAAGACTCCTTGTGCGAATTTCCCATCCGCTGTGGCGAGAATCACAGGATGGCGTTGCTCACCCGGCCCGTCTGATAAGGCAACTAACTGTTGCCGACTTAAATTGACTCCCCAAAACTTTTCAAACCGGCCGGGCATATAACCTGTGACAGCCTCGAACTGGGCATAGCTATGAAATTCTTCGACCGGAGTGGTGAAAGTTGCTTCATAGCGGATGACATTAGGCCAACTCTGAAACCCCAAAGTGATTCGTTTGGTAAGAATGTGATTTGACAGGTGAGATTTGTTTTTAGCCGGATGCCCTGATGAGCTCTGGTCCGGAGCTAACCAAAAAGCCATTTGAGATGTAGTTTGTAACTGATGTGCTGAATATGAGAGGTGAAGGAGTTTGCTAGTGCTGGTCGCCCCCCTTGCATCGTTACGAGAACCAGCCTCTGTTGGGTTAAAGGTTTCGCCTGAAAATTTCGTCCCGGCATCGAAATTACTCGCTGATTGTAGTTGGCGACCATGGTCATGACTGTCGATGAATTCCTGGCCTTGCCACTGAATACTATGCACGGCTCCGGCAAGGCGAGGAGTGATTGTTAGTTTTAATGGGCTGCTGAAGACTTCTTTGGAGATGCTAATGGGCGTTGTGAATTCGGCCGGCAGTACATTGGTCTGGGCATGAAGCGGCAAACCCGAGAGCGTAAAGCAAATTAAGAAAATGATGATTCGCATGATTGAAAAACCGGGAAACTACGTGAGTCGCAGTTTCCCGGTTGGGCTCTAAAAATCTGGTGAGAGTGAATTATTTGATTTCTTTGATTCGAATGTTTTTCCACGAAGCTTCGTAGGGCCCAGTGCCCTTTTTGATGCCATGAACCTGAAGACCAATAAA
>PBCP01000071.1 GCA_002717145.1 Planctomycetaceae bacterium
ATGATGATGGTGACTCCACGTATCATCATTCAGGAAGAAGAAGAGAAACGTCAGACTGGGATCAATGCTGACGATCTCTAAAGAACTTCGCCTGCTATCGGTCAGTATGATGCATTGCTGATGACCGGTTGTAGGAAAAAACCCGAGGCTTTTGTCCTCACGTTTCCTTCGAAGAAACTCTGGCCTTTTAGGCCAGAGTTTTTTTGGGTTCATTATTAACCTAGCGTGTCCGCTTGGCCGACCAGGTCTGTTCCAACTAGTTTACTCCAGGCTCGTTGCAAAGAGGCTGTCACGGAGTTGTGAGAAGGTGGCCCGATCGGGTTACCATTACATTGGGTAACCGGCCAGATACATGGTGATGTACTGCAGAGTAAGATTTCCTCAGCCTTGCTAAGACGCTCGAGAGAGATGTCTTCCTGTAAAAACGGAATCTGTAATTCGTTTGCAAGTTGCTCGACGATGGACAGGCTGATTCCCGGTAGAATCTGTTCTGGCCGTGGGCTGATGAGGCCGCGTTCTTGTTCATAAATTAGGATATTGGCGGTGGAAGCTTCGGCTACATAGCCGTGCTGGTCCAATAGAAGTGCGCGGGCGCCACGTTGTTTTAGCTCAGCCTGTCGGTCGGCAAGATAGTAGTGCATCCGGATCCGGCACTTCAGTTCAGAGGGCCAGCAATTGGCTGGCACCTGTCGATAGTCGGTTACCTGAAGTGCTGCACCATCATGATACCATTGCTTCATTTGAGTAAAAGGAAGCTCGTCGGTATACATCATGATGGTGGTTCGTAGCGTACCAGCAATTCCTGGCGTAATGAGGATTGTCAGGCCAAGGTCGCTGCCAGGCTCGAGCAGGGCGTGGTTGGTCGAAACGAGTGAAGTCGCGGCCTCACTGATTTCGCTTAATGACTGTGAAGGCGAATAGCCTGTGATGTCCAAACTTTGCTGTAGTCGCTGCAAATGGGCGTCGAGTTCGAACAGCGTTCCGCCGAAAGTTCGCAGTCTTTCGCTGACGGTGGTGCCCAACATAAAGCCCAGGTCTTTGACGTCAACGGTCAGGTCACTGCGAGGGATGATTTCGGAATTTAAGTAAGCAACTGGATTCATGATAACGCTTGAGGTATTAGTTTAAGTCGGGCTATTCGCCGTGTCAGGTTGACCGTTTCTTAGGGGTTCCTTCAAGCTTTTATTAGTGTCCGGTTATAACGATTAGGCAACCGGCAAAAAACAATAAAAAACTCATAAAGATCCGTCCTGGGTAATGCTGGCGAGGTACGATTTCGTGGCTAAATTTTCAAATTATATAAATACGCGAATCTACGGAGATTTCAAGATGAAACGGCTATTTACACTAGGCCTGATTGCGGTTCTGACTCTCAGTACCATTGGCTGCTGCCGTCCTCTGTTGCAACGCCCTTTATTGCGTGGCGGTTTATTCCGCTGTAATGATTGTGACACCTATGAGGGTGAAGTAATCGTAAGCGATGAAGCTGTGCCTGTACCAGCTGACGCGGCTCAGTAACAATATATACGCTGCGAAACAGCTTCGCCGAACTATTCAATTGCACTGCGCGGAGTCTCTCCCGCTTGTATATTGATACTCGCGGCGGCCTACCGTACAGCGATAAACAGCACGGGAAAAAGACGATGCTTTTAAGCACGATAGCGGGATTCTGCTTGAAGCTCAGTTATTCGTCTTGGTTCCGTGCTGTTTGTTCAGACGCCTGTTGAGGGGCTTGGCAAGTATTGCCAGACCACAATGCGGCAGCGAGGCATACCCAGCCAATAATGAAACAGATCCCTCCGAGAGGGACAACAGCAGCAACCAACAGGACTATTTTGGTCCCACTGGTTATTAACATGATGTTGTAGAGTAGAAGGCCCAGGCTGAAGCCAGTGATCCCCGCCGTAAAGAATATGCCGGCATAGGTCAGTAGTTTGGAACAGACATGGATGGCCACCAGCCCCACTAATACGATCGCGATCGAGTGATACATCATGTATTGCGTGGCTGTTGACCAGTTTTCCAGAATACGAGTCATGACTTCACCGGTCATGGCTCCTGACTCTGTTTTTGTTTGCAACGCAGATTGAACGGCGTGCGCTCCTAACGCTCCCAAGCTTACACCTAACGCACCGCTTATCGATCCGATGCGAATCCACTTACTTCCATACATATGTAACGCCTCCCGAATGAACGGGGAAAGAGAAGACCTTACAGACCACGTCGTCTTAAGTTTACCTGTTGAGGTGTATTGACTCGAATATACCAGTTCATCCACTGGGCTTCGTTAAGACCAAAATTGATGCCTTCAGGGACGATAGCTAACAACGCTGATAATGCTGCCCGGTTTTGAATGTCTCGTTCAATCACCTTTGGCTTGCCGCCAAACTGTAATCCGCCAAGCCCGGGTTGGTTGCCTGAAAAGCCGGCGTTGACGTTGTTTCCACCGCCAACCTGAAATTTATGAGTAGTAACTAATGCTTCGATTAAAGGCAACGTTGCGTCTTCCATGCCTAGGGAGCCTAACGCATTAGCCGCACTGTTGATAGTTTTATTGTCATTTGATTTAAGCATGCCGATAAAGAAATTCATCGCAGTTCTACTTTGCCAAACACGGAGTTGATCAAGGCAGCGTTGAATCATGACATCATCTGATTCTTCTGTAATGCATTTGAGCATGGCCTGAACCGGAACTCCTCCACCGATTTCCGTCAGGATTTCAAGGTACATTAGTTTCAGTTCACGTGGCAGTTGCCGCTCATTCAACCGTTCTGCGAGAGCGGCCGTAGCTCGATAGTCTTTAATTTCTCGCATGCTTTTTATGGCGTCAGGCGCCGTAGGGCGATTCTTTAAGATAGCCCCTTCCCAACGCATGATTTTAGTCCGCCATTGTATCTCTTCGTCTTCGATTTGTTCTGTCGCTTCGAGAACTGTAACTTCCTGAACCGTTCGCCAACGGCCATTGTGGCGAACGTACCCTTGCTTTCTCATCAGTACATCTTCCTGCCTCCACTGATTGCCGACTTTGACATAACCGAGTTGTTGACGAACGGACGCATTGTCGGGGTCGAGTCTTAACACCTGCTGGAGGTGAAACTCATGCTGTTCCAACAGATTGACGGTTTTGCATTTTTGGGCCATATCGAGATGAGCCTCGACCGTATCAGGTAAGCTGGCAATGGAAGCTTCATATTGTTGAAGTACAAGAGGTTTAGTGACTACTTTCGTTACCTGTTTGGCAGCCAGAGTAACTTTTCCAAACGCGGTTTCGATTTGGTAGTTGACTCTTGGTTCCTGGTCAGGGTTGAGCAATTTACCATTTAGCGTACTGCCAGAGGTAAGTTGAAATGTGTCTGAATACGACTCCAAACATACCAGGCTGCACAAAGCGACGCACAGAAGACTGCGGGCAGTAGTTGTTAGCTTAATCGTCATTCGTGCGAATTTTGTTTTTGTCAAAACCAGTCCTTAATGCTTCATTATTCAAAGTATACGTATTGAGGGATGAATAGATCAACGAAATACTCGGGAGCCGACAGGAACTAAATAAAATTTGCTCATCCGTGAATTGGCATTGAGTTTGGGGCTATTAACTATATATCGGCCTTAAATTCGTCAAATGATGTGGACAATTCTCCTTAAGACAAGGGAATTCAAAGAATCATCACTTTAGACATTTTATTCGACTGACCGAAGAATCTAGTAGGGAGAAGTATAAAATGCAGGTTCAATCTAAAGACAACCGGATTACATATCGACGGCGATTCATTAAATCAGCCGCTGCGTTGGGGGCTTTAGGGAGTCTCAGAGCCTATGGCCAGCAACCACAATCAGAGTTCGCTCCGATCTATGGTGACGGTGTAAAACGTCTTTGGAAAGTGGGATTAACGCTCGCTGCTCCAACGGGATTCTGCGCGAACGTCTTTTTTACCGCTAACGTACCTGCAAACTGGATGTCTGAGCAGGTGGTAAAAGTTGCCAATGAGCAATTCACCCGCCACGTTGGTCAGTACAAGTATCGAGATGGACTCAACGGATTAAAGCAGATGCTGGTTTTCATACCTCAGGTGCCTGCTCGCCATACAGCGATGGCTCATGTCACTTTTGAGGTTGAACGCAAGACTGTGACAGCCCCCGAGAACAAATCGGCTTTACAGGTGACTGCCAATTTGCCACGTGATGTACGATTCTTTTTGGGGATGAGCCCGTTAATTGAGAATCGTAATGCCTTGTTGTTAAAGAAGGCAAACGAAATCAGTGCGGATGCTGAAAATGACTGGCAAAGGGTAGAAATGATTTACGACTGGATTCGTAATAACATCATGTATCAGAACGGTCCGCGAAAGGGAGCCTTGTCAACGCTGCGAGCGGGATTTGGTGAAAAGGAAGATCTCACGAGTCTATTTGTGGCATTCTGCCGTAACCTAAAGATACCTGCACGAACGGTTTGGGTGCCTGAGCATAACTATGCAGAATTTTATTTACAGGGGCCGGATTCCAAGGGATATTGGTTTCCATGTGAGCTGTCCGGACGTCGTGCATTTGGTGAAATGAGTGATAATCGCCCTATGCTTTTGCGTGGCGATAACTTTAAAGTGCCTGAGAAATCTGAACCACAACGTTATGTGGCCGAGCACTTGAAAGTAAAGGGGGGCAGTAAACCGCAAGTACGGTTTATTCGTGAGTACGTTCAAGGATAACGTGACGCTCACCTGCTCCAGAAATTTCAGGGTCTAATTTCGATCGTTTTAGGTCCTGCCAGGAAATCACCGGGGTTGTTTTTGGGGGAAGCATTAGATGAAATCTTATGGCCTGAATCGGCTGTCCATAGTGTCGCTTATGGCTGTGCTCTTTTGTAGCACATTGATGGGCCAGACTGCGTCGAATCCGTATGCCATTCGTCTTCAGCAACCTCAGATTCAGCAATGGGAAATAGGTTTCGAAGTGAAGAGTCCCGGCCTTATGACCGGGGTTAGTGGTTCCATGACAATCCCGATGGCATGGCCCGAGCAAAAAGTGAAAATTATTAAAGAGGATCTGTCGCCAGGAGTTCGCATTCGCCCACGGATTGTCATGGGTGACGTGAAACAATTGTTAGTGTCAATTCCCCGGATTGATGCGGGAGCGACTGTGAAAGCTATTGTTACAGTTGAAGTTGAGCGGTCGTTGATTGAGAAGCCTGAGCAAACAGATAAACTATACATCCCCAAATTCATCACTCCCGACCTGCGAAAGTATATGGGAACGAGCCCTTTTATTGAAACCACCAATCCCAGAATCAAAGAAATTTCTCAAGGGCTTGGAGATGACGGTAGAAATGCCTGGCAAAAAGTTGAGATCATATTCGACTGGGTTCGTGACCGAGTGAAATATAAGTTTGATGAAGAATTGAAAGGGGCCTTAACGGCATTAGAGACAGGGGAAGGGGACTGCGAGGAGTTGACCAGTCTGTTTATCGCCATTTGCCGAAATAATGGCATTCCTGCAAGAAGTGTCTGGATCCCGGGACACTGCTATCCCGAATTTTATCTGGAAGATGCCAATGGAAAAGGCCATTGGTTCCCCTGTCAGATTGCCGGGTCGAGATCGTTTGGTTCGATGCCTGAGTACCGCCCTGTGCTTCAAAAAGGTGATAATTTTCGAGTGCCGGGCAATACTCGGTCACAACGCTATGTTGCGGAAACATTCAAAGCATTGCGATCGACCCAACCACCGATGGTCCAGTTCATTCGTCGGCAGGCAGGGGCGGACGATCCTTTTGCTCCGGTTTTAAAATGATATTCACTCAGGCAGGGTGTAGGTAACGTTTCGATTCAACCAAGGATGGT
The DNA here is from genome assembly GCA_002717145.1 of Planctomycetaceae bacterium. Lineage (GTDB taxonomy): Bacteria > Planctomycetota > Planctomycetia > Pirellulales > Pirellulaceae > UBA721. The sequence continues at coordinate 5,829 of PBCP01000071.1, forward strand.
ATTTAGCGGATTCAAAATGAATGCTTTGTAGAATACAAAGATCATGATAATGATGAATATCGCCACGCCACCATAAATCAGTCCTGTGCAGACTTTGGATAGCCATTGGAGTTGGCTTTCCGCTTTTGTTCGAAACGTTTCCGCCTCACGCCACAGAGATTCAGAAATCGTTCCCGCTTGCTCTGCGGTCATCAGTGCGGAAAGAAATGATGCCGGGTAGGTCTTAGTTTTGGCAAAAGCAGAATAAAAGTCATCGTTATTACGGATCACACGCAGTACGGGCTCCAGCGTCTTTATATATACCGGATTGCCACTCGATTTGATTGCCATCGTGACGCTTCGTTCAGCATCCACTCCGGCATTATGTACGAGTGAAAACGTCCAGCAAAAGCGAGACATTGCCAGATTCAGAAACGGGTGTTTTACCCCGGGAAGTAGTGAAAGTATTCCGACAAAGGCTTCAATATTTAGCCATTGCATGTACATGCCGTAGCCGATTCCAACGGCAAACCCATAAAACACGAGCATCAATCCGCAGTACTTACTGAACAGTGTGTCTTCGGACAGCCAATTCGGAAGAAGATCCCCGGCTTCCCCATTACCCAGTAACATACCCATGATAAAGAGGACGAGCCCGACCACACCGGTGGCAATCACAAACTGTAATACTGGCCAGGTAACGCTTTTGACAAACCCTCGGATCAATGCGACTCGGTTGTCATAATAGTCCGCAAGTCCGATAAAGGCGGATTCGGTTTTGCCGGATAACTCGCCTACCTGCACCATCATGCTCATCAGTGGAGGAAAAGTCCCCGGACATTTGTGAATGCTTTCATGTAATGCGTTGCCTGCGTTGAGTTCTCTGCTAATCAATGACAGACTGGCGGTATGTCCTTTACCCAATAAATGCTGACAGGTATCAAACGCTTTTCGGGAGTCGAGCCCGGCATTCAGGCTGATGCCCATCTGGCGGCAGAAGCTGGCGAGTCGTTTTGAAGAGACAGTGGGCATTCGAACGGCAACATCGGAAAAACAGTTTAGCAGGAGTTTCATTATAGTGTCGTCATGATCGTAAATGCTCTGTCGTGGAAAAAAATGGTTGCCGTGTCAGCTAATTGTGGAAATTCGATGAAAACCCCAGTAGGGCAGTGGTGGAACATCTGTGTTAAATCTGTTAGTTTTTATGTCTGACAGGAGTCTCGTTTGGTAAAGGATTACTCAGTGAAATCCCTCGGAACCGTAGCAATTATGGGGGTCGGACTGATTGGTGGTTCAATCGGTCTGGCAATCCGTGAACGCGGTTTATCTGACAGAGTTATCGGGATTGGTCGGAATCAGGCCAAGCTCCGCAAAGCCAGACAAAAAGGTGCGGTTACCGAGACAACAACCCGCATTGATCGAGGAGTTTCCGAGGCCGACATCGTTTTCGTTTGCACTCCGGTGCAGCATGTCATTGAGCACGTAAAGCAGATTTCAGAATATGTCGGACCGGATACTTTGATTACCGATGTAGGTAGTACGAAACAGACGATCGTTGAAGGATTGAGCGGGCTTGGAAATGGGCACTTTATCGGTTCTCACCCGATGGCCGGTAGTGATCAGGGAGGAGTGACGAATGCAGAGGCAGAGCTTTTTGTGAAGCGAACTGTGATCATCACACCTCAAAAAGGTACAGGCAAGAGTATTCAGTCACGGATCACAAGGATTTGGAAATCCATCGGAGCACAAGTCATTGCTTTGGATTGTGTTAAACATGATCGGGCCGTGGCGGTTATTAGCCACTTGCCTCATGCAATTGCCACAGTCCTTTCCACGCAGGCTAATGCACATCAAATGCAGTTAGCCGCAGGTGGATGGATCGACACGACACGAATTGCAGGAGCTGATCCCGATTTGTGGCTGGCCATTCTGCGAGACAACAATAAACAGGTTATACGTGCGGTGGATCGTTTTATGAGTGACTTGCACAAGTTTCGAGACGCACTTGAGAGTGACAACTCAAGGGTATTATTACGATATTTGAATCAAGGAAAGCAAAATCGTGAGTCTTTGGGAAATTGACATTTATCCCGCCGATGGTCAAGTGGACCGTGCCGGCGAAGAATTAACAACCGATGCGATCGATCTGGGGCTTGATGACTCCATTCAGGTAGCAGCCGTACATGGCTATTTGCTTGAGGGGGATATTGAGGCGGCAGATGCCAATCGATTAGCCGATAAACTACTGGCTGATTCAGTGGTTGAAAGGACGGTTGTGGCTCAGATTGGTGATCCAAGCCTGCAGCAGTCGCCAACTGAAGGTGCTTTGCTGGTCTATGTGATTAATAAGCCCGGAGTGATGGACCCCGTGGCAATGAGTGCCCAAAAAGGCATTCAGGATTTGGGCGTCGCGGTCGATCAGGTGCGTACCTTTCGCAAGTACTGGGTTTCGGGCGTTGATCAGGACAGTGTCAACCGTCTGGCAGAAAAGGTGCTGGCCAATGATGCCATCGAGCAGGTTGTTCACGGTCCGCTTCAACTCAGTGCACTGGCTCTGGGAAATGCCTATGAGTTTGAGTTGAAAACAGTTGAAATTCGTTCCCTCTCTGATGACGAGTTGGAAGTTTTAAGTAAGCAAGGGCAGCTTTATCTCACACTGGTTGAAATGCAGACCATTCAGAAACGGTTTCAGCAACTCGAGCGAGAGCCAACAGATATCGAATTGGAATCGATTGCGCAAACCTGGAGCGAGCACTGTAGCCATAAAACCCTCGCCGGCCGCATTGCCTATAAAGATGGAGAGACTGAACGGCATTTCGAAAATATGCTCAAGGAAACCGTGTTTGCCGCGACGGTCAAAATTCGTGAAGAATTGGGTGAGGATGATTGGTGCGTAAGTGTCTTTAAGGACAATGCCGGGATCGTCACGTTTGACGATGACTTTAACGTGGCATTTAAGGTGGAGACCCATAACCATCCATCTGCTTTGGAGCCTTATGGCGGGGCGAACACCGGTATCGGTGGCGTCATTCGAGATACACTTGGAACGGGAATGGGAGCCAAGCCCATTTGTAATACGGACATTTTCTGTTTTGCTAACCCGGAAGTGGATCACGACGAGCTTCCTCCCGGTGTGCTTCACCCACGACGAGTCATGAAAGGAGTGGTCTCCGGAGTTCGGGACTATGGAAACCGGATGGGGATTCCTACGGTCAATGGTGCGATCTACTTTGATGATCGCTATCTCGGTAATCCACTGGTGTACGCTGGAAATGTGGGACTTATTCCCAAAGAGAAATCGTTCAAAGAGGCGCATGCCGGTGAATGGGCAGTGGTGATCGGCGGACACACCGGTCGGGATGGCATTCACGGAGCAACTTTTAGTTCGGCCGAATTAACCAGTGACAGTGAAATGTTATCTGGCGGTGCCGTTCAGATCGGAAATGCAATCACAGAAAAAATGGTCATGGATGTTCTACTCGAGGCACGTGACCGTAACCTTTATACCTGTGTCACCGATTGCGGAGCTGGTGGTTTGTCCAGTGCGATTGGAGAGATGGGGGAAGAAATCGGTGTGGAAGTCTATCTGGACAAAGCTCCGCTCAAGTACGACGGTTTAAGTTATACGGAGATTTGGATTTCGGAAGCTCAGGAACGTATGGTGTTCAGTGTTCCTGATGAAAACTGGCAGGAATTCAAAACGCTTTGCGAATCAGAAGGTGTGGACGCCACTATTGTTGGTAAGTTTGTGGATCACGGAAGACTTGTGCTTAAGTATCATGATCATGTCGTCGGCGATCTGACAATGGAATTTCTACATGATGGTCGGCCGCCGATTATTCGCGACGCTCACTACGAAATTCCAGAAGTGTTACAGATCGACCTGGAGGGAAAAGCAAGCAGCCTAGAATCAGACCTGGAATCGATTCTGAGTAGTCTTAACGTTGCCAGTAAAGAGTGGGTCGTTCGTCAATATGACCATGAGGTTCAGGCCGGAAGCGTCGTGAAACCAATGGTTGGTGTCGAAAACGACGGGCCTGGAGATGCTGCGGTGGTAAAGCCTGTGCTGGGAAGCAGTAAAGGGATTACGGTCAGTTGTGGTATGAATCCCCGCTACGGTGATTTTGATACCTATCATATGGCAGCCAGTGCGATAGACGAAGCTATTCGAAACAGCGTGGCTGTCGGAGCCGATCCGTCGAAAATTGCAGTTTTGGATAATTTCTGTTGGGGGTATACCGACCGTCCTGAGACTTTAGGGTCACTGGTGAGGGCCGCCCTGGCATGCTATGACGTGGCCGTCGACCTGAAGACTCCCTTTATTTCAGGTAAAGATAGCCTCAATAATGAATTCAGTTATCAAAATGAAGCGGGGGAAAAAGTCACAATATCCATTCCGCCAACGTTGTTAATCAGCGCCATTGGGCAAGTGGAAGATGTTTCCACCTGTACAACGATGGATGCTAAAGAAGCTGGCAATGTGTTGTATCAGGTCGGAGTGACCAGACGCGAACTAGGTGGTTCTCACTGGACTCTGATTAGGGACCTGGAGGGTGGGGCCGTGCCTAGGGTTTGTACTGATAACTGTAATGCAGTGTTCCCAGCCGTGCATCAGGCCATCAAGTCAGGATGGGTGCGAGCCTGCCATGATCTCAGTGAAGGAGGCCTGGCTGTGGCTGCTGCTGAAATGGCTTTTGCAGGTGGACTGGGTGTCACTATCGATTTGTCTGAAGTTCCCACAGATCAAAGTTATTCAGGGGATACAGAGAATATCGTGAAGCTATTTGCTGAATCCAACACACGTTTCTTAGTTGAAGTTACACCCGAAAACTGCGAAGCGTTTGAACAGGTGACCGCTGGTGCCACGGTCGCTCGAATTGGTACCGTGAACGCCAACGATCAGTTGATTATTAATAACGGTGGCACCAACCTGCTCACCACAGCCATTGGACAATTGAAAGAAGCCTGGCAGTCACCACTTCGTTGGTAGATGGCAGGAATACCTAACAAATAGAGTCTGCAAACTTACGCTGGACTAAGAGATGACTACACCTAAAGTATTAGTTTTACGTGCCCCGGGCACGAATTGTGATCATGAAACAAAGTATGCCTTCGAGCTTGCCGGAGGGCAGGCGGAGCGTATCCATATCAACAGAGTGCTGGAGAATCCATCGGTGGTTCAACAGTACCAGATTATGTGTATCCCCGGGGGATTCAGTTATGGGGATGACGTGGCGGCAGGCCGAATTTTTGCGAATCAGATGCGGAGTCATCTGGCCGACGTTCTGCATGAATTCAAGAGTAGTGATAAGTTGATTCTTGGTATTTGTAACGGCTTTCAAGTGCTCATCAAATCAGGGTTGTTACTTGAAGATGATTCCAATGGGGATCCGCCGGCAACATTGTGCTGGAATAATCACGGGCTCTATGAAGATCGCTGGGTGCACTTGCAAAACGCCAGTGACAAATGTGTCTTTTTGCGGGGTGTGGATCGTATGTACTTGCCCATCGCGCATGCCGAGGGAAGATTCGTCATGAGAGATGACACTGTAGCGGATCAATTACAGGCCAGCCAGCAACTGGCATTGAAGTATGTGAATGCTGCCGGGGAACCGGCCAGCGGCTTTCCGGAAAATCCAAACGGGGCACAAAGGAACGTTGCCGGGGTTTGTGATGATTCGGGACGAGTGTTTGGCTTGATGCCCCACCCGGAACGATTTCTCGAGGGAACCCAGCATCCTCGCTGGACACGTGAGGGCCTGCAGGCCGAAGGTGATGGATTGGCAGTGTTTCGAAATGCGGTGGAATACTTTGCCTGATCAAGGTTTTGAGACGCCTAATGAGGCCCCTTTTTTTCAAAGTGAGTATCACACGTTCCGGAGTCGCAATTGAGCTGATAGCGACGCTTGGCGATTTGTCGATATCCCCAATTCCATAGTGGTAAGGTGAAGGGGATATGGAGCAAGATTGCCAAAGGCCATAGTCGTGGCAATCGCCTGCTAATGATCCGAATCGCTGCTGCTCCGCGATGGGGATTCTCTCGTTTATCAATGAGATATAACGCCTGCATCAGTTGCTCATAGGTTAAGTCTGGATAATTGTCGGCAACCTGGTCGTCGTGTAGTGAAATGAAAGAAAGTCTGTTCTTTCCGTCCCAGCGGTGCAGTCGACGCACCTGCTGTGTGCAGAATTGACAATGGCCGTCGTAGATGACAACTTCGGCATCCGGGTAATGGGAGGGTGTGGGGAGCATGTTCTGATTATTCATTTAATAAGTCGTCGATGTCAAACTCGGCATTGAACGCGTCGAGGTCGAATTCGTCGCTAGAATCTTCTTCCTCAATGCTGTCCTCTTCATCCTCGGCTTCTTCAAGTTCATTTTCTAATTCGCCGTCATCATATTCCGAGTCGTCGTAAACTTCATCGGATTCATCAATTTCATCCTCGTAATCTTCTTCCGTTCGTTCGGTGGCTTCACCAATAGTTGCTGAATGGCCATCCGGTTCATCGTAGTCCAGATCAGCTAAATGCAGTTTGGCCGAGGGCGATGTGTTGATCTCAATAGGTGTCGGGTTTTTGTTTGAAGGTTTACGTGAAAAAATGGTGTAGATAGTAAGGCTTGTCCCCACCCCGATTGCCAGCCAGGCTGCTAATTCCGTGATCTGGACCCGTATTGGCTGAGTGATCGAACCATGCAGTAATTCAGGTGGCGCAAGCAATACGCTCTCAACCGCCAGGCCTTCAAGGCCAAGGATCATAAGTGATACGCTTAATCCTAAAACGAATGCGCGAAACATTTCTGTCCACTCCCTTCTTAGAATTAATATCGAGTCAATTCCGTTTTGAAAACGAGTCAGAATCTATGATTCGAAATGATATTTGGTAAACCGCAGTTCGGCGTTGGGAATTCACAGAGGGAAGATGGCTGGGAAAGCCCCCGTAGTTTTTTGCTGGCCGGTATAGGCCTAGAAATAAGTTGTGACTATAAAGAAAGTAGACATGATAATTCACCGGCTAATCTTTCGGTGAATGGTCACAAACGACTGCATATCACGTCTCGGAATTGTCGATGTTATTAATTGGGTGTCGATTGTTTTGAGGTGGAGTACCTCATCGATACCAAGAGGCACAGTAAGTGGGGATTGGCGTGTCCGACCAAGCCAAGATCCTGTTCGTAAAATCCGCTGCATCAGAAGAGATGTCCGCGCCGGAAGAATTGTGCTCTCTTTTTGACGTCGAAGTCGCCGCTGACTGGAGCGAAGCCCGCCGACTCATGAAACAGCAATGTTTTGACGGAGTCTTTAGCGATACAGATAATGAAGCTCCTAAAAAACAGTTTTTTACAGATTCCTTTTGGGTTATCCAAAAACTGCATCAGGGAGTTGCCATCCTCGATCAGGATAAAAAGATCCTCTGGGCAAATGAACAAGTCAACGAATGGGCCGATTGCGAAAGCGTAATCGGCCTTCCTTTTTATAGCTGGCTTGAAGGTGGTCACTGGGAGTCCGGATATACTTGCCCGTGTGATAGTTCCGTCGCTAAGAAGCGTCGTATCTCGGCACTCTACAAACTGTCTTCAGAAGTTTATTTTCGAATCGAAGCTAAGCCAGTACGTCGTGGTGATGATGAGTCCGGTGAATTACTGGTCATCATACATGATGTAACAGAAGAACAGCTTTATCGTCAGAAGCTTGATGCCATTCATGAAGCCGGTGTCGAATTATCGAATCTTTCACCAGAAGAAATATTTCATATGGAAGTGAAGGATCGTATCGAGTTATTGAAATCCAATATCCTTCACTATACTCAGGAAATTCTGAGTTATGAAAAAGTTGAAATTCGACTCGTTAATCATCGCACGGGTAAGTTAGATCCGCTGTTGTCAGCGGGGATTGATAAAGAAGCAGCTGAACGCTCCTTGGAGGTAGGCCGCGAGGCTAACGGGATTACCGGATTTGTGGCGGCCACAGGTGAGAGTTGTTTGGTGAATGACGTTACGACAGATGAGCTGTTTATCGAGTCGTTCAGCGGGGCCAAAAGTAGTTTGACCGTTGCTCTGAAGTGGCAGGATCAGGTCATTGGAACCTTCAATGTCGAAAGCCCTGAGGAACAGGCTTTCTCTGAGAATGACAAGCACTTCCTGGAGTTGTTTGCTCGTAATATTGCCTTCGCCTTAAATACGCTTGATCTGTTAGCTGCGGAGAAGAGTAGTGCCACGCAGAAGAGTATCGAAGCCATTCACCGTGAAGTGGCATTACCCATCGACAAAATTCTCAATGACGCTGTCAACGTGATGGAACGATATATTGGGCATGAACCTGAAGTGAGTGACCGTCTCAAACGAATCCTGAGAAATGCCAGGGATATTCGTCAGGTGATTCACAAAATCGGTCAGGACATGGCCCCTGGCGAAGCAATGCCTGCAGGTGCGACGGTGGATCACCATCCGAAGCTTGCCGGGCAGCGAGTGCTTGTTGTGGATGCCAATGAAGGGGTGCGCAATGACGCTCACGCCTTACTGGAACGTTACGGTTGTATTGTGGAAACGGCGGAATCTGGTGGTGAGGCTGTTTACATGGTTCGCAGTTCGGTTGGTAGCGAAAGCTATAATGTAATTATCTCCGACATACATTTGCCGGACTTCAGCGGCCATCAGTTAATGCTGCGATTACAGGAAGTTATTGATCAGGTGCCTTTAGCCTTGATGACAGGGTTTGGATATGATCCCGGACATTCCATTGTAAAGGCGCGTCAGGCAGGCCTGCACCCAAATGCGATTCTCTATAAGCCATTCCGCCTGGATCAGCTAATCGAAGTCTGTGAGACGCTTGTGGATTTCCATAACGATGTAGCACGCACTTAATAAGGTGCTCATGCAATGTCCCTGCAAATGGAATTGTTGCTTTTTGCTACCGGTTCTTTGGGGCATGTAGCAATCTGTGTGTCGGCGTTAAACCGAATCCAGGGGTGTGTTGCAGAATATTCTCTTGAAAAGAGACTCAAACGCTGCGTCGCTGGTTGGGCATTCATCTGGCTGTGTGTTCCATTGGTTGTTGCTCTGACGTCAGAGCCAACGGTTAGTCCCTGGGCATATGTGGCTCGACAATTTTATGCCGAATGGGGGTACTATTCGTTTGCAGGAATGTGGCTTTTTGCAGTTGCTTTGCAACGCCTGCTCCATGTTGTCACAGATCGGTGTCCGAGGGCCTGGGATTTGTTGTCTTCCGATGTGCGGGACATAAATCGGTTGTTGGGCAAACGGTTTGTTAAGGAGTCTATAAGTTCATTTCAGGTTTCTTTGTGGGGCAATGAAGTTGGTCAACTTGACGTCAATCGAAAATCTCTGAAACTGGTAAACCTGCCAAAGGAATTGGACGGGCTGACGATTACTCATTTTTCGGACCTGCACATTACCGGAGCGATTGTCCGCCAATACTATGCCCAACTCAAAGAAGAGATTCAAAAACTGGATTCTGATCTGATCATTCTGACCGGAGATATACTAGATGATCTCACTAGAATGGACTGGGTGTTGGATTTACTGTCAGGAATGAAAGCCCGCGCTGGCTGTTATTTTGTACTGGGTAATCACGACGTCCGACATGGGCAGGATCAGTTGTTACGTGCAGAGCTTGAACGTATTGGCTGGCAAGATTTGGGGGGGAAGACTAGGCAGATTGAATTCCATGGACAATTAATAGATCTGGTAGGCAACGAGCTTCCATGGATAGGAACCGCTCCTGAAAATAATACTGCGAATAAAGGATTCTCAATCTGCGCAGTCCATACGCCGGATCTTCTACAGTGGGGTCGGCAGTCTGACTTCAATTTAATGCTGGCCGGTCATGCTCACGGAGGACAGATTCGACTGCCAATAATAGGGCCGGTTGTTTGTCCCAGTGCTCACGGTGTTCGCTATGCGAGTGGCGTTTTTGAAGCAGGAGAAACGTTGTTGCATGTTAGTCGAGGGGTTTCCGGGTATCATCCTCTTCGCTGGCGTTGCCGCCCGGAACTCACGCAGTTAGTGTTAACGGCTCGCGTTCCTTAATCACAGACGTTAGGTGTTGTTTATTTCTGGGCAACCATGATGCCATATATGTGAGGTACTTCATTCAAGTGTGAATATCTCGGTGGCTGAAGGCCAGCTTCCTCAATCATTGATTTTAGCTCGATTGGGTCGACCAATTTGCCGGATGGCACATGCAATTCAAGGTCCAGTGCGAAAAGGGCACGGCTGACGTCGCCTGCATCTTGGCCGGGAAACACGTCTACAACGACAAGCTTGCCGCCTGACTGTAGTCGTTCTGCTGCAGACAGTAAAAGTCCCTTTTGTTCTTCCGAAGTGAGCAGATGAAGAATGTTGGCCACGATTACCAGGTTGAAGTCACCAGTCGGCAATTGTGCTGCCAACGGATCACTATGGATAGCCGTAATTCTACCTTCCATCCCAATCGACTCTGCCGTTTCGACCGCCGTCCTCACCGGATCTTCTTTGTCCAGAAAGGTGATACGCGATTCCGGGTCGACGTGGGCAACAGAAAGGCTCCAGACTCCTGTACCACATCCAATATCGAGGATATTGAGTGCCTCTGTCTGCTCACTCAAGTTTAGAAACTTGGCGATTTGCATCGCAGAAGGGGAAACTTGCCATTGAGTGGAAGTCATCCGCAGACGGTAAGAATCACGAAGATCTTCGACACTATCGAGTGATTGGATATAGTTGTCTAGCTTTAGAAATCTGGATTCACCCAAGTCGATATCATGGGCCGTTAGCAGGTGCACCATCTGGCTAAGTGCATAATCGTCCTGATAACGCTCCACAATCAGGAGGCCGACTAAAACGTCCAGCAACAGAGCGACGCGACGTGGGTTTGCATTGATAGCACTAGCGATCTCCGCTGCGGTTTTTTGTCCGTCACGCAAGCAATCGATAATGCCTAACCGTCGTGCAGACTGATAGGCGGAGATCCCTGCCGCAGCATTGTTTATGTTTTTGTAGAGTGTAAGCGTATTGATCTGAGAGTCTGACATCGTATTTCCAACTTAGAAAGGATATTCATACACTAAACAAGTGGGAATAGAGTTGCACCAATTAACGTGGCAACAAGCCCAACAGTTCCCATCACAATACTCATAGGCGTAATTGTGCGTAACCCCTCTGCCTCAGTCATGCCGCTCATTTTACAAATGACCCAGAATCCACTATCAGCCATCCAGGCAATCGGCTTGGAACCACACCCTACGGCTAGAGCCAGGTAAACAGGGTGGTAAGGGAGTAAGTCCGGTTCTAAAGCCAGCGGAGCAAAAATACTGGCGACTGTAATCATTGCCACAGTGGAGGACCCCTGAGCAGTTCTTATTAATGTCGTCAGACAAAATGCCATGACCAGTGTGCCAAGGGTCGCTACGTCTCCTCCGGATCCGGCAACCACCTCTTTGATACCGCTCTGCCGAATCGCGGAACCAAAACCTCCTCCTGCCGATGTGATCAGAATGATAATCCCCCCGCTCGCTAATGCTCCACTAATCGCTGTTGCCATCTTTTTGCGATCGATACCCGGGCGTGAAATAAGAGTGGCCATCGCAATGACACCAGCCAGGATGAGCGCAATGTTTTTGTCTCCCAAAGTTTCTACGATGCTCTTAATCGATTCTACCCACTGTGCAGGCGATTCACCCGAATCCAGATTCTTGTAATAAGTTTTCGTGGCAGTCGCTGCTGCTATGAGCAGCACGGGAAGAATAATCGGCAGCAATGAAAGGAAAAAGGAGGGCAATTCACTATCATCTTTTTGGGTTTGAGCTTCGAGGTCTTCGAGTTTGGCATCGGCACTGTCACGCAGTGGAACTTCCATCGTTTTGTTTCGCCAGGTAGCAAACGTTAGACCGGCGACTGAAGAACAGAGTCCAACACAGCATCCGGCTATGATCATTGAAATGAGTGATACGTTGAATTCTTCAGCGACGATCAGTGGGCCGGGGGTGGGAGGAACCAGTGAATGGGCCATCGAGCCACCCGCTACGATAGCCATGATATACAAAACATAATTTTTGCCGACACGAATTCGGGTCGCCTTGGCTAAGGGAATCATCAGGTAAAAGACGGTATCGAAGAAAACAGGGATCGATAACAGGAATCCACTTCCCATAAATGCCACCCCGGCATTTTTTTGTCCCAGGCGTTTGAGCACCGTCCGCACAATCCGGTCCGCCGAACCACTGTCAAGCATGCATTTGCCGATGATGGAAGCCATTGCAATGAGAATTCCTATCTTGCCACAGGTTGAACCAAAGCCCTCGGCAACACGGACCATCGCTGATTTCTTTTTGAACTGAGCCGCATGCTTCTCAATATAGCTCTTCCTGATTTGGTCATACTGTTGTTGTGACGAGGAATCTTTTGGATTGGCACCGTAAAGGGTGATAAAGGACTTTTCGGCTTCGTCAACGGCATAGGTGTCCAAGGCAGTTTCAGAGGTAAGAAAAGCTGCTACTAGTGCCGCCAGAAGTAGAGCCAAAAACGCATGTAGTTTGCAGACAAGAATACCTGCCACAACAAGAATGATAGAAATAATCAAAATGATGATAGGGCTCATGCTGTAATTCCGCGTAGTCGAGGTGATTTGCTAAAAAGCGTAAGCTATTTGTTATAATCGCAAACGGAATAATATTCACGAGCCAAATTAGGTATAGTTCACGTCCTGATTTGGCGGTGAATTCACCTTAGTAGCCGCATAGCTAGTTGGTATTATAGAACTAAATATTGCTCTTACCTTTTAGCCGGATGAATCTACAGGCTTAGGAGATGAAAACCTTGTTTCGCCTTTTTTGTTTAGCGGTGTCGTGTGCCTGTCTGGTGCTACCCGCGATGGCCCAGCAACCCTTGGCGATTGAGGGTGACCAAAAGTCACCGCTGACCGGAGAGCCGACAGCAGGACAGTTAGAGTTCTTTGAAAAACGTATCCGACCAGTGCTGGTTGAACATTGCTACAAATGTCATTCACAACCGGCAGCAAAAAAGGACGAGCTCCGCGGTGGGCTCCTGCTGGACTCACGAGCGGGTTTGTTGGCTGGTGGAGAAAGTGGAGAGGCAATCGTACCTGGTAAACCCGATGAAGGGACTTTGCTTGGCTCCTTGAATTACGATTTGTACGAGATGCCTCCCTCGGGGAAATTGCCAGCAGCCGTGATAGAAGATTTCCGAACATGGATTGAGATGGGGGCCGTCGATCCACGAGAAGGGGGAATTGTCCAGGCGACTGCGATAGATATTGAGGCAGGCAGAGATTTCTGGGCTTATCGACCAGTCTCGCCGGGGGAAATTCCAAATCACCCGGGCGCGAAAACACCCATTGATGCTTACATCGGCAGAGCATTGAGAGCAGCGGGAGTGAAGCCTGTGGGACAAGCCAGTCGACAGGTTTTGATTCGACGACTGTACTATGACTTGCTGGGAATTCCCCCCACACCGGAGCAAATTGAAGCCTTCATTGAAAGCCAGAATCAAGATGCATATGAACTTTTGGTCGATCAATTGCTGGAGTCACCTCGATTTGGAGAACGCTGGGGGCGACACTGGCTTGATGTGGTGAGGTACGCGGAATCGGTGACACTGCGAGGTTTGATTTATGAACAGGCTTGGCGATATAGAGATTATGTTATCGAGAGCTTTAATGACGATGTTCCGGTTGATGTTTTTATCAGACAGCAGATAGCCGGTGACTTGTTAGAATCGGATGACTATCAACAACAGCGTAGGAATCTAATTGCGACAGGCTATTTGGCCATGGGGAACAATAATTTGGAAGATCAGGATAAAGCTAAATTGCGGATGGATGCGGTCGATGAACAACTAGAAACAATTGGCCGTGGATTGTTGGGACAGACGATCGGTTGTGCCCGCTGCCATGACCATAAGTTTGATCCGATTCCAACAAAAGATTATTACGCTTTGGCTGGGATCCTCAGGAACACCGAGTCTATTGTGAATGCCAATGTTGGTAAGTGGGTTGAATCCGAATTGCCATTGCCTCAGGAAAAACTCGAAGCAGCCAGGCAAGTGAAGGATGAATTGGCTCTCGTGAAAAGCGAGTTGGCTAAGTTGACGAAAGATACAAACGTTGGAGTCATTGGACTCGACGCCATCGTTGGGGTTGTGCTTGATGATACCGATGCGGTCCTTGTTGGAAATTGGAATAAGTCGACATCCAATAAGACGTATGTTGGTCCCGGTTACCAATACGCCAGTGGTGGTGCGGCGAACACATCTGCCACATTTGAACCACAGGAAGAACTCAGTGGCGTCTATGAGGTTCGGTTTGCTTACGCCTATGGCAGTAATCGCCCCAAGAAACTTCAAGTCGAAGTTTGGGATGCTGATGGTTTGAGAGTTGCGGAATTAGATGAAACGACAGTGCCTTCCGTTGACGGGCATTTTGATTCATTAGGCACTTACCGGTTTGAAAAGGGCATGAAGCCACGGGTGGTGGTCGATACTTCGAAGTCTTCGTCAGGTGCCGTTGTGATCGATGCAGTTCAGTTTCTTTCGGAAGAGCAAGTAGCTCGGGAGTCAAAGAAAGTGGAGTCGGAGGGTGATCAGCAAGCGGTGGCGTCCCGAGTTAAAGAATTGGAGGTAAGAGCCCGAGAACTTGAAAAATTAACCCCGCCTAAAGAAATCTATATGACCGTTCGCGAACAGAAGGAAATCGCGGATACTCAGGTGCATATTCGAGGTGATGTTCATAATCTCGGTGATGATGTGCCAAGGGGGTTCCTGCAGGTGGCAACCTATGGGGCTATGCCGTCGATCTCCCAAGGAGAGAGTGGGCGTGTTGAATTGGGGCAGTGGATTACCAGCGAATCCAACCCGTTAACAAGCCGTGTGTTTGCTAATCGAGTCTGGGGCTGGCTCATGGGAGTTGGGTTGGTTCGTACGCCAGATAATTTTGGTGTAACAGGTGAGTCCCCGTCACACCCGGAATTGCTGGACTATTTGGCATCCCAGTTAAAAGCGAACGGTTGGTCGACCAAGCAGTTGATTCGGGAGATCGTACTGTCTGCTACCTATCAGCGAGTTTCTGATCCGTCGGACGAGCTGAAAAACAAGGATCCTGAAAACCGTTTGTTAGGTCATATGAACCGTCGGCGTATGGATGCCGAGAGTATTCTGGACGCAATGTTAAGTGTCAGTGGAAAGCTTGATTTAAGGATGGGCGGCCCAACAATTAAAAGCGGTACAAAGAACGACTATAACTATCCACATCAGGGCTATCGTCGCGCAGTGTATTGGCCCGCTTTTCGAAACTCCTTGCCAGAGATTTTCCAAGTATTTGATTATCCAAATCCTAGTGTTGTAGTCGGGCGTCGCGATGTATCCAGCACGTCGCCGCAGGCATTGTTTATGCTGAATAACCCAAGAGTGATGGAATACTGTAAATTGGCAGCTGAACGTTATCTTGCTATGCCTGAGATGGATGATGAAGCCAGAATGAGGCTTGTGTCTATGTCCATACTTGGGCGGAAGCCCACGCCGCGAGAAGTGGCGATTTCGTTATCGTATGTACAACAGGCACAATCAGAAGAAGATCGTCTTCAAAACTGGTCACGCGTGATTCAAGCTGTTTTTGCGACAGTTGATTTTCGATATATTAACTAGATAGAGTTTATTAGTCTCAGGTTAGCCCTGAATGGAATTTCAAAAGCGTTGAATCAATGAATAGTCTGTTTTTTAGTCGTCGACAAGCATTGCAAGTTGCCTCCTGTGGGTTTGGGTCGCTCGCGTTGTCTGGAATTCTGGCAGGCGATGAATCCACAAGGGAGGCAAATCCGTTAGCGGCCAAACAGCCACATCATGCAGCTCGGGCTAAACGAATCATCTTCCTGTTTATGCAGGGAGGTCCCAGCCAGGTTGACACCTTTGACTACAAACCGATTCTGGAAAAACGGCACGGCGAAAAGATGCCGTTCGACGATGCCCGGACGATTGCCAATACAGGTAAGCGTGGCAGTGAAGAGACTTTGATGCAATCTCCCTGGAAATTCCGCCAGTACGGTGAGTGTGGTCAGCCAGTGTCAGACCTGTTCCCTCAGATGGCGCAGCATGTTGATAAAATGTGTATGATTCACAGTATGCATACTGAAGGAGTGGCACACGGACCAGCGACGCTTTTTCTGCATACCGGAGCGACAAACTTTGTTCGTCCATCGATGGGCTCTTGGATCAGTTATGCCTTGGGTTCGGAGAACGATAACTTACCTGCCTTTGTTACGATTGCACCTTCTCCGGGAAATGGTGGTGCTCGAAATTACGGTAATGCGTTTCTACCTCCCGTACATCAGGGAACAACTTTGGGCAGCGCGGGGCGACCAGCCACCGAAGCTAAAGTCCGCAATTTAATTAATAATTCGCTTTCCAAATCTCAACAGCAGGAACAGTTCGAATTGGTACGGGCCTTGAATGCCCAGCAGACGGCCTCCCGCCCCGGTGATAAAGAGTTGGACGCGGTGATTAGTTCCTACGAGTTAGCCTGGCGATTTCAGAATAATGCTCCAGAGATCCTGGATCTATCACGAGAAACAGAGACTACCCAGAATATGTACGGAATGGATCACAAAGATACTTTCGACTTTGGGTCGCAGTGCCTGATGGCTCGGAGGCTGGCGGAAGCAGGCGTTCGGTATATTCAAGTTACTTATGGAGATGCTGGTGCAAATCCTGCTTGGGATCAACACTCTAATCTGCCAAAACATGCTGACCATGCCAAAAGAGTAGATAAACCAATCGCAGGTTTGCTGCAGGATTTAGCTCAACGTGGTTTGCTGGACGATACTCTGGTCTGGTTTGGTGCAGAATTTGGGCGTACACCATATTCGCAAAACAACGGAACCGGGCGCGATCATAATCCCAATGGATTTACTACATGGCTTGCGGGGGCAGGTGTCAAAGCCGGGGTTAAATTTGGTGCCTCCGATGAATTTGGCCATAAGGCAGTGGAGTCAAAGACGCATATGCATGACCTTCATGCCACTCTTTTACATCTTCTTGGGGTAGACCACAAGCGTCTTACCTATAGCTATTCAGGTAGGAATTTCCGCCTGACCGATGTGCACGGTGAATTGGCAACAGGCATTCTTAGCTAGCTACGCAGGGGACGAATTACTCTTTGAGTTTTCGAAGCATCGCCTTGATCTCTTGCCAGCCTCTCAAAGTCACCACAACGGCGACGACTGAAAATACCCCCAATCCTGCATACAATAATGCCATCCAAAAGTTGAACCAGGCAGAGAATTCGTTTGGTGAGTCAGGCATTTTTGGGCTCCTCGGAATTACTAGCAGGCTTTTCTGAATTTTCTTCGCACGTTGACGGGTCCGGGAAAACTAAGGAAATAACAATAAAGAGTACTGTTGTTAACCCTAGGCTAAAGAGCCCTACAATCGAGGAAGTTATAGTGGACTTCCAGTAATTTGTGTTGAGTCCGACGAAGGACCCGAGTTCCTCAATCATGAAATGACGAACGGGTTCCAGGCCAAGGATAGCAGTGGATCCCGCAAAAAGAGCAACTAATGCACCGGAACTGCTGGCTCGCTTCCAGTAGAGCCCTCCGAAGAGTACTACAATGGCTCCGGTCGCATAAATGGAACCGGTAATCACCATGTAATTCCAAATACTGTCACTGCCTTCATAAAACAGTCCCCATGCCCAAATGAAAGTCCCGATCAGAACGATAAAAATCCGAGTTAGTGTAATTCGGTTAGCATTAGTCAGTTCTTTATCAGAAACATTCTTGGCTATGGGGGCGATTACATCCTGGGTGAGAACACTCGACCAACACAACAGATAACTGTCATGAGTTGACATGAAGGCAGCAATCATGGCGGCCACAATGAGTCCCAGTAAACCTGTTGGAAGGATTTGGCCCAAAAATACTGGCATCGCGTACAGTCCTGCATCATCAATGGCGTTTTGACCAATAAATTGGTTTGCGATGTCATTAGGACTATTCACAAAAAACGTATAGGCAGCGATTCCCCAAAACATAGGAATTAGAAAACGAATAGTGAATGATATGGCAGAGATAGTGTACTGTTTCTTGACAGCCTGCGGAGACTCCATGGCAAGAGCTCTCGAGACAGCAGTGGGCCAGACCGCACAGCCAACTATCCCGGCAGCGAACAGTTGAAATAGGACGTAACTAATTCCAAATTCACCACCTTCAGCCATTGGGTTAAAACCTGCCTCACCCATCCCGCGGGCAACGGCGTCGTGCATTTGAGAAACGCCAACTTCTTTGATCGCCAGCAAGGTCGTGGCAACTACACCAAATGATAGTACGACAAACTGGGTGTAATCAGTCAGGATGACGGAAATCATACCTCCCAGGACGGTGTATACCAGAACTAGAATCAGAAGGACTGTCATAACAACCATCAAGGCGGTTCCATTCAATGAAAGCCCTGTTGCACCGACGATGAATTTAGCACCGACCTGAAGAAAAAGTCCCATATTGAGGATGCCTGCCCCGGAGAGAATGATTCCGCCAACGATGCGCGTCGTTCTTCCAAACCTTTTCTCGTAATATTCAGGTATTGTTAGGACCTTTTCGGCACGCAGGGGGGCCACAATGAAGCCGGTGAGTCCAACCAGAAGGGTGCCCACGCCAGCGATAACCGCCATATGGAAAGCCGCATAGCCTCCATTGAATCCGGATTGAGCCATGTACATGACAGTAATAAGTCCCATTTCCGTTCCGGTCATTGTGGCAACGCCTAGCCATGGTCCCACACTGCGACCTGCGCCGATGTAGGCTGTCATACTGGTTGCATAACGAGTAACTAGGATTCCAATCACCAGCGATATCGATAGGTAGCAGCCTACAATAATCCAGTCGACTATCTGGAAGTTTGAGAATGTACTTAAAGTGGTGTCGGCGACGAGCATCATTGACGAGGAAAAACCTATTCAGAGTCTGGTGGGAATATGCATGATAGCTTAAGGTCGTTGGCTGTGCTAAATTGAATCGGGAATTACTTGAGATACCACTCGTTGCTCCAAAGGTAATCTTTATGATCATCAACCGAATTTCGATCATTGGCTTAAACCTGCTCTTCGCATTGCTAATGTCTAGTCTGTTACAGGCAACGGAGCCGACCAGAGTTGCCTGTGTAGGAGACAGCATCACTTTTGGTGCTGCGATAAAGGACCGGGAAAATCGGAATTACCCGGTGCAACTTGGAGTGTTGCTCGGAGATGGTTACGACGTTCGCAATTACGGAGTCAACGGCGCTACGCTCCTTAAGCACGGCGACCTTCCCTATTGGACCCGGCCACAATTCAAAATGGCAACTGATTTTCAGCCTGATATTGTCATCATCAAGTTGGGAACCAACGATAGTAAGCCTCAAAACTGGAAGTTTGCAGCAGAATATGGTGACGATTTACTGGCGATGATAAGGCATTTTCAGGAACTCGATTCAGCACCGCAAATCTATGTTTGTCGTCCCGTGCCGGTTGCAACTGACCGATGGGGTATTACTGAGAAAGTAGTTCATGACGAGGTAATACCAGCTCTCAACAGGGCTGTCAGGAAAGCCCGGAGAGTTAAGCTCATCGATCTCTATAAGGTACTCGCACCCCATCCGGAATTACTGCCTGATGGGGTACACCCAAATGGCGATGGGGCAGCTCTGATAGCTGCGGCTGTTTATAAGTGTATCAAGTAGCTATTTTGAGTTCTGATTATTCCGATTAAGTAGTATTTTTCGGGAACATACGCTGAATCAGCAGCGTCTTAATGGTATAGCTTTGTTCGTTTTTGCTTTGTTCTGCGCTGCCGGCAAACAACAATATATAAAAGACAGCCTACCTTACCTGAATGCCGTAATGTGAAAACTTGGCGGGCGTTCTTTATTCAAACTGATTCCATAACATTTACTCAATACTGAGACACCTGATGAATTCCAAGCGATTCTTAATTGGCCTCGTACTTAGTTTTCTTTTTATTCAAACTGGCTTTGCTCAACCGGCTGCTCAGCAGATCGAGCAAGCTCCCGCAGTTGAACAGGCTGAAGGTGATTCGAAGCGTGACCCACTTCGAGAACAGATAATCTATGTGCCATACGAAAAGTTACCGCAGGTTTTTGAAAAGCCGGCGCGAGGTGTTTTTCTACCATATGAACAGTTTCAACAGTTGTGGGATTCCGCTCGGAAGAATTCCTCTGAGAAACCGGAGCAAGGCCCACCGCTACGTTCATTGATAACAAGTATCGAATCAGCCGCTGAGGTACGTGGTGACGTTATGGAAGTTCAGGCCCGGTTGACGATTCAGCTTCTGGGCGAAGGCTGGCATGAGATCCCACTTCGATTGGCAGATGCTGCCATTTCATCAGCCATGATTGGTCAGGAGAGTGCGCGCATCGTCTTCCGTCAGGGGCAGGGGTATTTTCTGCTCCTTGACTATGAAGATGGTCAAGCGGACAAACTGACATTGGATTTGACCTATGCCAAGACCTATGCCAAATCTCCCGGTCTCAATCAGGTTGGCTTTCAGGCTCCTCAGGCGTCAATTAATCGCTGGAAAATTACGATTAAGGATCCCGGAGTTAAAGTGAATGTTCGCCCTTTGGTTGCTGCAACGGAAACGCGAGACG
This sequence comes from Planctomycetaceae bacterium, assembly GCA_002717145.1. GTDB lineage: Bacteria > Planctomycetota > Planctomycetia > Pirellulales > Pirellulaceae > UBA721. The sequence goes on from PBCP01000071.1 coordinate 26,455, forward strand.
GTGCTGATGCTGACAATGGTGATGCTCCGGCTCCTCAGGTTTCCGCGGAAACAGTATTAATCGCGTTTTTCGGTTTGACGCCTCAGGTGCAGATCGACTGGACGCCTAAGAGTGAAGGGGCTTCCGGGCTGACGGCTTTGGCGACCGTACAGACACGACAAAACGTGGTGATTGGTGAAGGCTCTCAACGTACCCAGGCCACACTAATTTACTCGATCACTCGAAGTGAATTAACCGAATTGAAAATTCGGATTCCGGCAGGCCAAAAAATTGCCGGAGTGTTTGACGCTAACGTGCGACGTTGGGACGTCGAGTTGGTGGAAAACGCTCAGATCATCAATGTTGAATTATTCGAGCCTGCAAGTGCGACTCAGAATGTCAGCTTGGAATTGGAACGGTTTGATCTTGAAGTGGGTATGCAGAATGAAGCGGTCGATGTGGTAATCCCCGAAATAGAGGCTCTAGGGGTTTCGAGGCAGCAGGGATTAGTCATGGTACGCACCGAAGGGGATCTGCGAGCGGATGTTACGACCAGAACCGGGCTTCTTCAGGTTGATAACCAGCAGGTTGGTAATCAGCAGGGAGCCTGGGATTTTGTTTACCGGTATGCGGCTCCTCCTTATGAATTAATACTAAAAATTGAAAAGCTACAGCCTCGTGTGAGTGCCGAGGAATTTGTGGATATCCATCTTCTTGAAGATCAGGTGCGTGTGGATGCAACCACACTCTTCAGCGTGGAACAGGCCGGTATTTTTCAGGTGGAATATGATGTCCCCGAAGGCTATACGGTACGGGAAGTACGTGGAGTGCAGGCGGGTAACTATCAGCCGGTTGTCGTAGAGAATCATCACATGGTGGAAAATGCTCCCGGCGTATACCGTGTCAATTTTTCCCGTAAGGCGTTTGGCCTCGTCGGATTGCGAATTGGGCTGGAGAAACGTCACAACGACGGAAATCTGATTACACCCACCGGGGTTGCCAGTGAGTACACCCTGGAATTAGCCCGAGTTGTTCCAGCATCAGTAGAACATGTGCGTGGACGAGTTCTTGTGTTGGCCCCTGAAGGTTTACGGTTGACGCCCAAGGATACTGCCGGTGGGCAGAGTGTGGCGGTCAACGAAATTCAGGCTGAGCATATCGCTCCTTTATCTATTCGACAAAATGCAAGACCTGCTCAGGGGTTCCGGTATGCCGAAGAGGTATTTGCACCAGTGTTTGACGTTGAACGTAGAAAGCCGCATATCGAAGTCGGTCAATTGATTGTCGCTGATGTGGATCAGGGTGAAGTTAAGTTCCATGCGTCCTTGCATTACCAAGTGCGTTACAGCGGAGTGAAAAAATTTCGCCTGGATGTACCCCGGACGATTGCCCAACTGATCAGAAACGATTCGTCAAACTTTATTACAAAAAATGAGATCACTCCGCCGCCGGAAGATCTGAATGAAGGTTACGTTGCCTGGGAATTGACGTCCAATCGGGAATTACTTGGGGCAGTGACCATCAGTCTTTCTTGGAATCAGAAGCTGGAGGAATTGGAGGCTGCAGGGACTGATTCGGTGAATGTCGGCAAGTTGATCCCGATGTCGGTCGACCGAAGTTGGGGGCAATTGGTCTTTAAGAAAGCAGAAAATCTTGACTTGACTCCTGAGAAAGATTCTATACAGGGACTACGTCCCATAGATCCTCAACATGATATCCAACTTGCTGGAGACACCTCAGGCGCGACTTTGGCGATGGAATTCCACGGCGATGACTGGAATTTGGGATTGCGAGTAAACCGGTATCAACAGGAAGACGTGGAGAAGACGGCAGTGGAGATGGGGTACGTCAGGGTGCGGCTATCTAAAGGCGATAATGCAGCCGTTCACGCAGTCTTCAGAATGCGGTCGGTTGACCAGCGTATTCCGTTGAAAATGCCTGCTAACAGCCAACTGACAAATGATCCACTTCGGATTAATGGTGCGTCAGTTGGATTAGAAATAGATCCGACGCCGGAGAATGAGCGTTCGTACTTCATTCCACTCACGACACAGTCACAGGGTGAAACATTTGTCGTGGAGTTGGTTTACAACATCTCGGCCGGTTCATCTAAGATCACACTTCCGGTCTTTCAGGAAGTTAAGGCTGTCAATCAGGTATTCGTGGGAGTCGAGATTCCGAAGGATCGGGTATTGCTGTCTTACAGCGGGGATTGGGATGATCATCTGGATGGTTCCTGGCTGGAGTTTCTGCAGGAACGACTCGTTGACAATGATCGTCATTTCGACGCTCATCAGGTGATTGATGAAGTAACGGCAGGGTATGCTGTTGGTGACATCTATCCCTCCAGTCGTCAGAAGATTCTTTACTTCTCTACCATCAACCCGAAAGAATCACCTTTAACACTTGAGTTGGCTAATCGTGTAAATGTCCAGATAGTTCTCTTTGCAGCAATAGCAATTCTTGGACTTGCGGGATTGTTCTTAAGCTTAAGTAAACAACTGGCGCTAATGCTGTGTGCAGTCGGTGCCTCACTGGGAATCGCAATGATTAGTCCCGTACTGACAAGTAGTCTTGATTTAAGTGGTGTCCTTGTCGGCCTGGCAATGGTGACTTTGGTTTGGGTTTTGAAGGATGTGGCCAGTCCGTTTATCGGATTGTCCAGAAAGCTTGCCTCGCGACAGAAAAAAATTGCATCCAAGCCGGTCGTAGCTGAAGCAGCCACGGAATCTGATGCCTCACCTCAAGTGGCAGGAAAAACAGTAGATCAAATCGATGAGTCATCATCGTTGGAGGTTGACGTTGATGAACTTCCGGAGGAATTGGTCGACGCTGACGACCCTCAGGTGGATGAAGGTGATTTAGCTGAAGTGGATTCAGCAGATGGTGAAGACTTAACTGTAGAGCATTCCTCGGCAGACAGTGATAATTTAGATGGATTTCTAAGTGGCGATGATACAGGGCGTTCGGCAAATCCGGAGCCGGATGATCTGGAGATTGATTCTGGTGCTGACGACGGGGACGACGGATCAGAAGCCGGTGAAACCGAGGTGCAGGAATGATGGACTCTAAGCCACCGCGAATACATATTATTCTTGCCGCTTGCGGACTATTTTGCGGAGCCTTGATTTCATCAGGGCTTGCTCAGGAGAAATCTCGTGAAATCTATGTGCCCTTCAAGGATTTGAAGTCGGTTCTTGCGGGGTCGATTGAGAGAATTTACTTGCCTCGCAGTGAATATGAATCGTTATTGAAAAAGGCTGATGTCAAACCGGGGGACACTCCACCTCAAAAGACCGTGCTTCGAAAGGCACGCTACGATTTAGTATTGCATGAGGATTTTGCCTCGATCAAAGCGACCATGGAAGTTGAATCTTTGGAGCAAGGTTTGCAGTTGCTCCCACTCAAGTTTGCCGGAGTCTCTGTGCTAAAGGTTAGTATCGATGGTGATGAGGCTCCGGTGGTTCGCTCCAATCCACAAATCATTAGTGTTTTGCTTCAGCGGAGGGGGAAATTTACTGTCGCGATGGAATTGGCGACGCCTGTACGGCACGCCGCCGCAGAACAGTCATTTGCGATGGAACTTCCTCACGCAGCCAATGAATCCATTGGAATGACAGTGCCGGGGAATATTGAAATTAAGTCTGGAGCTAGCGTCGTCCAACGACAGATCGACCAAGAGGCGAATACAACTACATTCGAACTGTTGCCAAGGCCCGGGCCATTGGCGGTGACGATGTCGCTTAATAATAAGCGTCTCCAAACCGAACGGCAGATTGTTGCTCGCAGTGTCGTAGTCGACGAATTGAATGACTCGTTAGAACGTTTGCACGCAACTTACTCGATGGAGATTGTTCAGGGAGCCACTTCTAAATTTGAATATGAAATACCGGCAGGGTTTGAAGTAACGAATGTTGATTCACCGGATCTGGCTCGTTGGTCAGTGAAAGATGTTGCTAGTGTTCAGACATTGACGGTTGAATTCAGGACACCTCAAACGAAGCCGGTGACGGTGAGAATTACTGCGATTAAAACTACGCCCACCTGGGGCGACTGGAAATTCCCAACCCTGAAAGCGAAAGGTGTGGAAACTGCCACCGGAGTGGTTGGTATCTTAGCGGAACGTCGTTTAGCAGTTGGCTCTCTCAGAGCCGAGGGTGCGATTCCACTAAATAATGCGGTTCTGGAAAATGCACTGCCACAGTCGATTTTTGTTGTGGAGCCGGGGGCTCCACCACTTCAAATACTTTCGACCTATTACGTTCCACAGGAAGAGTTTGAATTGTCAGCCAAAGTGCTGCAACCAGAAAGTCAGCTTAATGTTCAGACCAATGCGGTATTAACGCTGCTGCGAGATCGCCATCAGGCCACCATTGATTTCTTTCTTTATCCAGCGTTGGACGATTTGTTCGGGTTTGACATACAGGCTCCGGAAGGTTGGAATATCAAATCGATTGTGGACGAAGGAAAGAATCAACTTGATTATCACGAAACTGTTGATACCGAAGGTGTGCGTCGGCTACATGTAAAGTTTCCCACTCGTCGAGCGTTCGGGCAGTTGCATCGCGTGACATTACAAGCAGACCGAGTACCAGATGGGTGGCTGAGTGAATGGGAAGAATATACGCTGGAAACGCCAGCATTCGTTGCAGAGGATACCTATCGCAATTCTGGAGTCGTTGGGATACGGGCAACGGAACGGTATCAGGATGTCTTTGAAATTCGAGCAGATATGGTGGAAGGTGCATTTCCACTCGCCGCTTCAGATCATACGCGGGCTTCCCTTTCAAGTCCTGTGGCCCTGGCTTACCAATTCGATACGAATGAATATTCTATTTCAGCTGTGGTACGCCGTGTTCCTGCGCTGTTTGCGTCACGTTTGGCATCCTTTTTTGATGTGCAACAGGGAGTTCACAAGGCATACCATGAAGTCGCGATTAACATTCAGCGGTCACAGCTAGAAGAAATCATATTGACGCTGCCGGCAGAGAGTACACCCTCGAATATTACCATTACTGGTCAGGCCGGGACTCAGATCAAGCAATACAATTCTGAAGTACAGGGAGATCAGCGGCTTTGGAAAGTATTGCTTAGTACTCCGGCGTTTAGTGACGTGACGCTGGGGATTGAGTATGACCAACAGGTTGATGAACAGGAAGGTAAGCTAACGCCGGCATTCCCTAAAGTGATAGGTGCTGGGTATCAATCCGGAGTGTTTTCCGTCGAAGCCTCACCCGAACTGGAGGTCGAGGTTAGCGATACCGATGGTAAGCAGGTTGATGTAGGTGAGTTGGCTGTCAATGGATATGTCGTCGGTAAGCATCGTGTAGCAGCATATCGATATACAGGGGATTCTCCTTCGTTGAGCGTGTCGATTGATTATCCTGAGTTGCGACCGATCCCGGCTGTTTTGATTAACGAGGCAGAATTACTTACCTATGTTGCTTCGAGAGGAGTTTATCAAACCGTTGCACGATTTTCGCTGCTTACCAAGGCAGACTATGTAAGAGTCGTTTTGCCCAATCAAAATGCTGTGCTTTGGGGTGTGGTAGTGGATGGTAGTGTTACCGTTAAACCTCAAAGATTGGACAAGGCGAAGCGCGGCGATTTCTTGGTTGATTTGTCAACCCCAGACAGTCATGTTGGCAACGTGCGGGACCTACGTATTGTCTATGAAGAGACACAGAAATCCACAGGCGATTTTCAGCTTAGAGCACCTCAGGTATATGAGCACGGACGGAGTGAAGAATTAAGTAATGCTCCGGTGGTTGAACCGGCACGAGTGAAATGGCAAATGATGGTGCCCGCAAGTTTTCGGCTGAGTATTCATAATCACGATGTCATGAAACTTACGAATACTCCGGTTCGTGAAATCCCTCAAGCGGCATACCTAGGTGGCTTTTTGTTCTTAGCCACTGGTGGTATGCAGCCATTCGAAGCAAGCACTGCACCTGATAGCGCCACAGATTATCAGGTCGCATCGACCATGGAAATGGAAGGTGCCGAATTTGAAGAGAGAGATATGGACTATGACGACCTATTTGCTAATGACCAAGCGGCGTTAACGGAAGTTCCGCAATCAGAAGAAATCTCGGAACCTGCTGCACCCCCCGCGCCTTTGGACACCAACGAAATGCTGGACGAAGTTGAAGGGATAGCTAAGAAAGAGGCTTTGCAGAGCGAGAAAATTGCAGCTGCCAGTAGTCCTTCACAGCCCCGTCCACAAGAGGACCGCTTTGCTGATAATCAGTCAGACGCCGCTGATCCAGCTGCAGAAGGTGAAGAATTTAACGATAAAGTAGGAGAGTTAGCTGGCCGAGGTGGACGTGAATCTGGTTTAGCCTGGGCTTTAGAGGGCCGTAACAGCCTGGATATCGACCTGTTAGCTCGAGTTGAAAATAACAGTTCGTTCAGATTCGCATCGGATTATCTACTCTATGAGTTTGGAAGTCTCGGTGGTCAGGCGTCGGTGGAAGGGAAAGTTGTCCGTAAGAGCTTTGGGATTGTTCTAAGCTGGGTTGTCGGACTATTAGTTTTGGCTATTGGCATTTTAAATGGTCGTAAGAACGTCAAATTCAAACGCCGGTATCTGTTTTTGATTTTACTGATTGCAGCAGCAATTTCTGGTGTTCCTCAATTGGAATCCTATCGCAGCGTGGCTGAAATGATGTTTGCAGCGGCTATCTTACTTACGGTGGGATACTTAACTTATCACATGCTACAACCTGGTTTGCGTTGGCTATGCGAAACCGTTTGCGCTAAAATTGGATTAGGCTTTCTGTTATTGCCTCTCATTATGACCTCGGCCGATATTGCCACGGCTCAACAGGTCGACGGTGTGGTTGCGGTGAATGTCCCTAAAGATGCGGTCGTGGTGCCCTATGATCCTGCCAATCTTCCCGTGCAAAAGAGTGCTGATCAACAATTGCTAATTCCTCTGCAGCGTTATACGGAGTTGTTTAAGCGAGCCTATCCGGGGTTACCGCTGGAGCACGAGTACCTGCCAGTAAAGTTTGCCATGAGGGGGGTGACGTACTCGACATCGCTGTACGAAGATGACAGTTTGTTGATCGAAGGTGTTATTGGTATTGATGTCTTTAGTGAACAGCAGTTGGGCATTGGGTTGTCGCTTGGTGATCTGGTAATTGAATATGCGACATTGGATGATCTGCCGGCAAAAATGAAGGTGAACTTAGTAGATCCTCTGGCTTCAAATGTGGCCCCTCAACAACAGGCTACTCAACAGCAGGTACCTGTGGCTCCGTTAGCCGCTGGGACGCATCAGCTCTTTGTGTCCGGCAAAGGGCGCCATACCTTGAGGATTGGATTGCGTATGCCAGTTGCCCGTCAGGGGGGATGGCGGATTGCCAGCGGTAAACTTCCTATCGGCGCCAGTGGATTGATGAAACTCACCGTGCTAGAAGCCAATACCGAACTTCGATGGAATAACCACCTTGGAAGAAGTGAATACCGCACCAGCGAGCCTAACGAAGAAGTCGAGTCCTCTTTGGGAGTTGATGGTAATTTCGATTTTCGCTGGCGCCCTGTGATTCAGGAAAGTCTGACCGATCGTGATTTAACAAGTCAGTCAGAATTGATCGTGGATATTCAGGAAGACGGGGTTTACGCTGATTGGTTTGTGAATTTGAATTTCAGAAACAGTGCTCGCGATTTATTCCGCTTGCAGGTGCCGTCAGATATGAGGGTGGAAGCGGTCAAAGGGGCAAATATTCGCAGCTGGGAAGTCGTTAACGACGAGGCGGGAAATCAGGACATCAGTGTTGAAATGCTCGAGGCGGCTCAAAATGCTGCACAACTGCGTGTAAGTCTGGTGCGATACCGCGCTTTACCGGCGGGTGAGACGGATCAGTTTGTGGTGCCGGTTGTTTCTGTGCCGGATGCCGTTTCACAGAAAGGTGCAATTCTTGTTCGTCGTAGTCCTATGCTCAATGTGACGATTGATGCAGTGCAGGGGCTTACGCGCCTTGACGTCAATGAGTTTCCGGGGCTGAATCGTTTGAACGCGGGGCCGGGAAATCCAGAAAATGTACAGGTGATTTCACGTGAGAATCCGTTAGGGATCCAGTCCTTATTCTCGTATCAATTTACCGGAAGTGCATATGCTTTAACGCTTGGGGCCACTGAAGTTGAATCCCGCTCATCCGCTAACTTGAAAACTTTGGTACGAGTGTCTCCTCAGGAAATAACTTTGGAGTCGATGATCCGCGTGTCCGATGGTAGTCGACCTGTGCATCAGGTGCAACTCGTAGTGCCTAAAGATTTTATTATTCGGCAGTTAAGTGCTCCCGGGTTAGTTGAGTGGGCCGAAGACAGTTACGAATCCGTGATAGGAGAGGCGAAACTGGTAACGGTATTGTTAGGCCAGGGGATCAGAGGCGGTTTTAATGTCATTCTCGAAGGTAAGCTGGATCGCAAATTGGAAAATATGACGACCTCGGTCCCCTATCTGGCTGTCCTTGGGGTGCAATCTCAATATGGCGAAACCGTGCTGTTATCCGATCCATCTTTCGATGTCGAATTGCTTGACGTCCAGCAGGGTGAATCCGTTGCAATGGCTTCGATGTTTGGTTGGCTGCGATCGAATCAGAGACCGCTAGCAAGGACAGCTCTTAAATTCCGAGGGCCAAACTACTCAGCGAAATTCCAGCTTGTACCCCGTAATGCGAGTGTCAATTGCCGTACATTTACCAATGTACATGTGACAGATCGCGCTGTGGAAGAAACGATTCTCCTTGAATATACAGTCTCGAACGCCGGACAGCGTGACTTCAGCTTTCGTTTGCCTAAATATATGAAGGGCAAGTCGGTTATCTCCGCCCAGTATGTGCAACGCGTCATTTGGGAAGACGAAGCTGAGGATTCTGAATATGTGACTGTGAAACTTCTGCTTGAAGATGAAGTACTCAATGAATATCGCGTGTTAGTGCAAATGGATCGGCAGGCAGGCGTTGATGCCAGAGCACCTATCCCTGTGGTTTTCGGAGATAATGTCGGAGTATTGGCGCAGTTTGTGTCACTTGAGAGTTCCGGTGATCAAATCAGCGAAGATGAAGATTCACTTCAGGGACTTGAAAAACTCAATCGACAATCGGTTCAATGGCGGGATTTAACAGCGGTTTTGGGGGACCGTATCAGTGAAGCATTCACTGTAACAGCTCAGGATCCAACACTCGCCGAAATACGTTATTCCGTTAAGAGTAATCAGGTCGTGAATCGTGACGCAGCCAAGATTCGATTGGCGACCACCTACCTGGCTGTTGATTACGCAGGTACTTATCGTGCAAAACTCGAACTGCTGATCGATAACCAGACGGAGCAGTTTTTAGAAACGAAACTACCCCAGGGGGCACGGCTATGGGCAATTTCGGTTGCCGGAGATCCAGTGAAACCGATTAAAGGACTGACAGATCAGGATTTGAAAATCCCATTGGTCAAGACAGAAGATGGTGAACTGTCTTATTTAGTTCAGGTTCACTACGCCGGCAATATTGGAAAGCCGCTGTCACAGTTTGGACAATTGGAATCACTTCCTTTAGTCAAAGAAATGAACATCGTGGCCGATGGGAGTACGTTTGTCAAACTGTATCTTCCAAAAGACCGACGGTGGTTTGGATTTGGTGGGGAAGGTGAATTGATTGCCAGGACAGACCAGAAAACGGGTTCCGTGTTAAAGTCCAAGCAAAGTCTGATTATCAATCAGGAGATCGATGAAAAACTCCGTCGGGCGAACCAGTCATCGAACCCATATGAAAAAATACGTTTGTTCAACAGCCTGAAAACAGAGACGGATGTTAATAATTATGCGACGCAGCGAGATGTGCAAACTCGAAATGGTCAACAGATTGAAGAGTTGAACAAACAGGTGGACATGTTGGTTCAGCAGGCGCAGGATGAAGAAATCGAAGCGGAAGCACTGTTCGATAATCGTAAACAGCTAAATCAAAGATTCCTTGAGCAGTCGAACGACATCACCAATAACGCCGTAAATCAGTTGGGCAACAATTTTGATATGCCAGTCGACAATGCCACCGAAGAAGACGAATTAAAGGCAGCGGAATCGCAGTTTAAGAGAGGCTGGTTTGAAGGGAATGGTTTGATTCGCGAACAGCGTAGTGAAGACGGAGAAAATGACGCGAAACGACTTTATAAAGGTAACACTCAGAATTTTCAGACGCCCGCTAAACAGCCTCCGGGAGGTAAAAGCAGCATGTCCCAACAAGCCGGTGAACAGCAGCGAAACCGGGGAGAATCAGGGCAGCAACGATTACAACAGCAGTTACGCCAATATCAAATGCAACAAAAAGAGACTCTGGAAAATCGTAAGCAGGGGCTTAATTCGTTTGACCGTCGCCGCAATGCCAGTGGTGGTGAACAAACTGAGTTGAGTGACCGGGAAGGTTTGCCTGGAGCAAATTTTGGTGGAGATATGGCAGGTGGTATTGGTGGCGGTATGGGGGGAGTTCCTGCTGCAGGTAGCGGAGGGCAGGGCGGCATGGCGGGAGGCGCTGCCATGGGAGGACGTGGATTCAATCAACCTGCAGATAAAGAATTCGATACAGAAATCGCTCAAAACCTGCCCGGCCGCATGGATGCCGGCGTCATTGACAGTGTTCAGCCTCAAGGGAGAAGCGAACAACAAGGCCTGATGTTAGAATCCCGGTCCACTGGGTTCACAAGTGTCTCGGGTTTCGTGTTTGATGAAGCTAGTTTGAATAACGAATTCGATCAGTTTGAATTCGAATATATCTCTGCAACCAGCGATTTCACCTTTTCGGCTCAATTTGTTAGCCATGCGTTGATCGAAACGTTGATTCGAGTAGGGGTTGGGATAGGCGCAATACTGATCCTGCTAATCGGTGGATGGATTCTCAAATACGCCGTAAGTAGTAACTGGTTCGTTGGATTTGTAGCAGTGTGTTTTCTGCCGATTAGTCTTTTTATGATCATGCGATGGGTATTTCCTGTTCTTGGCCTGGCAATTCTAATCGCATCAGCGACTTGGCTACTTAAACTCAAATTGACTTCGAAGACAATTCAAACGGCTTAATGCTGCGTGGTTTGAATACTTAATTCTGTCTTTATGAACTAACGAGATTTCATTATCTTGTAAGATAATTGTGACGTTTACCCTTTGGAACGAGCATGAACGACTCTCTATCTGATAATGAAAACAGTAGCGACCAGACCGAAAATGTTGCTGATCTAACGGCCTATGACGCCGTCGGGAAGATGCATCGGCCAGATATCAAGACTCTACTGCTGTGTAGTGCGATTGGTGTTCTAGCCGTCGTATGGGGGTTGATGGGAATTTCCCCCACCTTAACTTCCGAAATTCGGGTGTTAACTCCTCATCCTGCACATCATTGGACTGCGGTCGATCTGGTGCAACAAAAATACATCTCCCCAACCCTTCAGTCGCTTATCAATACTGAAGAAGATGAATTGGCGCAGATGGATGATCTTCATGAAGTGAGGATCACCAATGTGCAAATAGTGGATGTGGATGGGGACGACAAGAATGAAATACTTGTCTGTAACGCATCTCAAAACACTGTCATCGCGTACAGCTATCAGGGCAAAAAAGAATTTGAATCTAAGCTTACTGAAGATAGCACGCCTGAAGAGATACAGGCGGAGTTAAAAAAAATGGCAGAAAGTCAGGGATTTGAATATCAGTGGCAGGAAACTTTAATCGGTGATCTCATGGTCGCTCCGGCTCACGCGACGGTGGTGGATGTGAATCAAGATGGCCATCGTGACGTCGTGGTATCAGTGTTAGGCAATATCATGCCGTCCGATGAACTGATCGGGGAAGTCCTGCTTTTCCTAAAGACGGATCAGGGGTACGAAAGACATACTTTGTTGAAAGATGTCAGACGCGTGGCGGATGTTCAGCCCGGTGACTTCGACGGTGATGGTGATATCGATCTCGCTGTGGCTGTGTTTGGTTATGCTCGTGGAGGCGTCCGCTTGCTCGAAAATCTCGGAGATCTGCAGTTTAGGGATTCTTCCCTGCTCGATCGGCCAGGTGTAGTTCATGTGCCAGTCCACGATTATGATCAGGACGGAGATTTGGATATCGGCGCCATTGTGACTCAAGATGAAGAAGAAGTTTGGGCGTTGGAAAACGACGGCGAGGGAAAGTTTAGCCGAAGAATCCTGTATGAGACTGATAATTACGATGTGGGGGGCGGAGGACTAATTGCCACGGATTTGGATCAGGACGGGTATATGGATTTTCTGATGAGTCAGGGAGACAATCTTGAATTCGGACATGGCTGGCCTATGCCATATCACGGGTGTGTTTGGCTACGGAATAAGGGTGACTGGACGTTTGAGGCAGAATTGATCGGGCAACTCGGAGGCACCTATGCCTCGGCCCCTTCGGACGTGGACAACGACGGAGACCTGGATGTTGTATTGATTAGCATGTCTAACGATTATGCAAATCCGCAGAATCCAAGTGTTGTTTGGGTTGAAAACGAAAATGGTCAGTTTAAGAAGCAGCACCTGATTGCCAGACAACCGGTGGAGTTAATTACGGTTGATTGTGGTGATATAGACGGAGATGGCGTCGACGACATTGTTGCCGGTCAGTTCAGGATTCCGCTCAGCGTAGTTCCGGACCACCCTGTGAGAATCTGGTTTAAGGAGAATCGGTAATGAGGCGTCTGCATCTGGTTCTGTTGCTTATTGTTTTCGGCCAAATTGCTGCCATTGGAATGCGGTACATTGGACACGGGGGATTCAAGGCTCCTGTTGTATCCCGAGTCCACAAACTTGAAAACGGATTCCGCGATGCTGTCAGAGAGATTGAAAGAAACCACGATGTTCAAAGCGTGGATTCGTGGGTGCATCTTGGCGAGATTTACACGACGTTCGCTCTCATGCCAGAAGCAGAATACTGTTTTCGTAGGGCGTTACAAGTAGGTGATCTAAATCTTACACAGCAGTTCAAATTTGGCGTTTGTCTTAGTCGGCGAGGTAAGCTGGAAACAGCGATCAGCATCCTCAAGCCTGTCGCAGCCTCTTCGCATGAACTTGCCTCACATGCGAATCTTCAGATTGGTCTGGACTATTTGCGGCTGGATGCTCGTAAGGAGGCCGAGGTTTTTCTTCGCCGAACTGAAAACGACGAAATCGCCGATTTCGCGCTCTCAAGAATTCTGATTCGTGACAATCGAGCTAAGGAGGCTATCGAGATTCTTGATCGTCTTATTTTGCGGAGTCCGAATTCGATGCGGGCTCACCAAATGCAGGGCTGGGCGTATGAGAAATTGGGGGATGAGGAGCAGGCAAGAGCTTGCTTTGACCGCTCGATGCACACATCGGAGATGATTATCATTCATCCGATCTCCCGCGATTGGGATGAAGAGAACGTAAGTAAAATGGGAGCTGCTGTTGCATTAACAGCAAGTACCGAGGCGTTAGACCGGGGAGACCTTGAAACAGCTACAAGTGAGGCTATGCATTCATTCAAAATGTTGGAACCGCTATGGCGTCCGGCTTATGCGATTCAAGCATCATTGTCATTTTTGAAAAGTGGGGATCCGGATACCGCTCTGTTCTACCTAAAACGCTGGCTGATTCATGACGGTGAATCGGCCTATTTATGGGAATTGACTGGCGACTGTTTTCTGGCGAAGGGTGATGAAGCTAAAGCAGAAGCCGCTTGGTTGAGAGGCCAGGCTGTAAGAGCCAGTAAGACTGTCCAGTCCAACGCAGAATGCTGTCGCAAGCTATCGGACTTGTATGCATCGCAGGGGCAATCTGTAAAGGCCGAATTGTATCGGGGATATCATCTCTATGAGAGTGGGCGTCTGCAATGGCGTGATAATAAAGTTCGCGAAGCAAATAATGAACTGAATGAGGCAGTTTCGATTTTGAAAGAAGATCCTGATGTCTGGTTTGCTTTGGCAGAAGCGCAACGTGCTTTGAGTGACCGTAATGCCGCCCGGCATTCGTATGAGCAATGTTTGCGGCTGGCACCAAATCACGGACGGGCGCGTGTTGGTCTGGAGTTAGTGCAGTGAAATGTTTGGGGCTCCTATTCACCTGCCTGAAACGTGTGAAAGTATGTCTGCTTTTTGTGGTGGTGTTCGCGACTGCAGCAGAACAGTGTCATGCTCGTTTTGTCGTTTGTGTCTGTCCGCAACAGTTTGACGAGGCCTGGCAACCCTGGATCGACTATCGCCGTGAGCAGGGCTATCTGATTGGGATCGTGCGGCCGGAAGGGAGTGCTGCTGTAATCCGCGAGGCAATCAAAACTGTTGCTAAATCAAGAGAATTGAAGGCTGTGGTTTTGTTGGGAGATGCGCCAACTTTCACGAAGGGGGAATTCGGAGAAAGGAAGCATGTTTATGTGCCCACATTTTACTTTCAGGCAAAGGTCAATGTTCTGTTTGGCTCTGAGCCTGAGATTGCTTCGGACCTGCCATATGGAGATTTAAACGGTGATGGAATCGTTGATGTTGCAGTAGGCAGGATTCCGATTGTGACCGGAAAACAACTGGCAGGCTATGTGCAGCGTGTTCTTAGTTATGAACAAGGATTTCCGGAGGCTGCTGGAAAGCGGGATATTCACTTTGTCGCCGGAGTGGGAGGTTTTGGTCCGGCAATTGATGGTGTTTTGACAACGGTGACTAGAAAGTTTATTAGTCAGGGGATTCCTGGTTCATTCCGGGTTACCATGACACAAGCGAGTTGGCAAAGCCCTTTCTGTCCCGATCCATTTCGATTTGGGCAGCATACACTTAACAGGCTCAATGACGGTGGTTTGTTTTGGATCTATATGGGGCATGGGTTGAGGGATCAGTTAGATCGAGTGCAGATTCCCGGTGCACCACCAATTCCTATTATGAAACAGGAGAATCTGGAAGGTGTTGCAATCAAGGGCTTACCTCCAGTTTGTGTGTTTCTGGCCTGCTATGTAGGAGCATTTGATTCGTCAAAGCCATGCATAGGTGAGCAGTTGGTGCTTCTCGATAGAGGGCCGATTGCTGTTTTCGCAGCCAGTCGTGTGTCGATGCCATATGCAATGAGCGTGATGGGGGATGGTATGTTACGGCAATGTTTTCGTAGGCGGGAAGAAGTGTTAGGCGATGTGGTGACGAATACTAAACGTAGCCTGGTAGTTCCGCAAGCGAACGATCGTACGCCAAATCGAAGGCTGCTTGATGGACTTGCAGGTAACCTGAGTCCGGCTCCACACCTACTTGCTGAAGAACGGGAAGAACATGCGTTGATGTTTAATCTTTTGGGTGATCCCTTACTTCAGTTGAATTATCCTGATGGAGTCAAACTGAATTGTTTACCGACTGTGAAGAATGGTGAATTGTTGAAAGTGTCCTTTCAAGCGCCTGCCCGCGGGAATGCCGTCTTAGAGTTGGCGACAGAACGAGGAGTTCAGAGATTTGTGCCTCTGCAGCGTGAGCAGTTTGACCGCAGCCTGACTGAGGCATATGACCGTGAGTACCGGCTGGCAAATGATGCGGTCTGGCTGTCTGACCAATGGCAGCAGGATAGCTTGACCATGGTTTCTCGTGACTTGCCGATCAAGGACGTCAAACCGGGATTTCAGACGCTTCGTTTGGTTCTACAGAGCGAAGAACAGCTATATATCGGTTCAAAACGCATTTATGTGCTCGACTAAGCCCGGCAGGTCTTTTGTAAATCCATTAGGATGGATGCATGCTGGTTGCGACTGGCTTTGATGTTCCCGATGTCTTATTAGTCTGGATGAAATGACACCCGTGAAGAGAACAGTCTTACTTATTTGTTGTTTGGCGGTGATGCTAACGGTCTTACCGTTGTCGGCCGCTCCCCGAATTACAATTCAGATTCCCGAAGGTGCACTTAAGGGGAAAGCGTCTGGCAGGATGTATCTGTTTACTTCCCGAACTGGTAACCGTCCTCCCTATACCGGTCCCAATTGGTTTTCTCCGGAACCATTTTACGGAGTGGATATCACTGTGGAGTCCGGCGATACAGTGGAATTGGATGAGAAGACCGAAGGTTTTCCGAATGTTCTGGGTGAGCTTGCAGAGGGGAAGTATTTTTTGCAGGTCTTGTTTGACTTTGATGTTTATCATTCTGACCATGCGAAAGGTGCTGGTAATATCTACAGTCCGGTACAGGAAGTGGAGTGGACCGGCGACAATCGGTTGAAATTTGAATTGAGTGAAGTGATTGGTGAGCTTCCGTTTGAGGAAACGCGATTCCGCAGACAAATCCGACTCTATAGTCCAAGGCTGTCTCTCTTTTACGGACGTGAGATCATTCAGAAAGCGACTGTGGTTCTGCCATCGTCTTATTACGAATCAGAAAAAGCTCGCTTTCCGGTAATCTATACAGTTTCCGGATTCGGAGGGACCCATGAAACGATGGGGCGTAGTCTGTCTCAGGGGGGGAGCAAACCAATTAAGGGTGAAGTTGAGTTTATCCGAATCTATCTGGATGGTCAGTGTAAATGGGGGCATCATGTTTATGCAGATAGTGCTAAAAACGGTCCTCGTGGTGCAGCGTTGATTCATGAACTGATTCCCGAAATCGATCGTCGATACCGTACTGTAGAAGCGTCGACAGCACGCTTTGTAACAGGGCATAGTTCCGGGGGGTGGAGTAGTCTTTGGCTGCAGGTGAATTATCCGGAGGTTTTTGGTGGAGTATGGAGCACGGCTCCGGACCCGGTAGATTTTCGAGATTATCAGGAAGTCAATCTGTATGCGGGAAATCCCTTAAGCCTATATACGAATCCGAAAGGTAACAGACGTCCACTGGCTCGACGAAACGGGGAAGTCCTGATTTGGTATGAGGACTTCGGACGGATGGATGATGGTATTGGTCGGGGCGGTCAGTTAAAGTCGTTTGAGGCTGTCTTTAGTCCGCTGGATCGTCAGGGTAAACCGCTCTTAATGTGGACACGTGACAAGGGGAAAGTGATTCCATCAACCGTAAAGTATTGGGTGGAATATGACATAAATAAACTCATTGAACGTCGGTGGGAAGCCGGGCTTAAAGAAAAGCTTGCGGGTAAAATAAATGTATTCATGGGGACCGTCGATACATTTTATTTGGAAGGTGCCTGTGAATACCTGAAGATGACGATGGAAGCACTGGATAGTGATGCTGTGATCGAATTGCATCCGGGTAAGGATCACTTCAATCTAACGACACCTGATTTGATGCAACGTATTCGTAGAGAAATGTCGGCGTCTTATCTGAAGTATCACCGAGTTGAGTAAGAAAACATGAAGATTACGTCAATTGAATGCCATAAGTTGTTGGGAGCTACTGTAGACGGTGGTTGGCCTGAAGGTCATGAACCGGAAGATGACTTGCACACCCTTGTTGAAGTGCATACGGACGAGGGGGTTTCCGGGATTGGAAGTGTCTTCACAGGCTCAGCATTAACTCAGGCAGGAGTTGATTTTCTAAAGCCGTTTTGGCTTGGGGCTCCGGCTGATGAACCCGAACGCGTGAGTGAATTGCTGCGTCAGAGCAGTTTTTGGCAGGGGCGTGGCGGAACAGTGGAGCACGTGATTTCAGGAATAGATATCGCGCTTTGGGATTTGTTTGGTAAGATTTGTCAACAACCCATTAAGAAACTGTTTGGTGGCGTATATCGTGACAGGATTAAGCCTTATGGATCCATTCTCTTTGATCAGCCGGATGTGCTGGCTCAACGTTTGAAGGAAACGGTTGCACGAGGGTTTAAAGCCATCAAGCTTGGTTGGCGTCCATTTGGTCGGGTAAGCAGTGCATTCGATGAAGAGCTTGTACGTACTGCTCGGGAAACCGTTGGTCCTGATATCACGTTGTTGGTAGATGCCGGAGGGAGTGAACAATTCTGGCCTCATGATTACAAATGGGCTATCAATACAGCACATATGCTGGCCGAATATGGGGTTGAATGGTTTGAAGAGCCGCTGCCGCCCGACGACATTGAAGGCTATATTAAGTTACGCGAGCATTCTCCTGTTCCGGTTGCCGGATGTGAAGTGCTGACTCGGAGGCAGGCTTTTGTTCCCTGGGTTGAACGTCATGCGGTTGACTTTATTCAGCCTGATGCGACTAAGTGCGGAGGTCTGACGGAGGCTCGACGCATCGCCTGGCACGCCTACGATCATAACGTCCGTTTTGTCAGTCATGGTTGGAATACGGCAGTCGGATTAGCGGCAGACCTACAATTAGCCGCTTCATTACCCGTGGCCTGGTATGTTGAGTATCTAACGCCGGCTGCCTACATCGAAGATCTTGTGGTTCATAAGTTTACGCTGGATGACGAAGGGTTACTGGCAATTCCTGATGGCCCAGGGCTGGGGATCGAAATTGATCGTGATGCGTTGGCGCGATTCAGAGGAGATTAGAATGTGGTGCACGGTTTTCTGATTTCTCTTCTTCACATTTGACGGGAATGTTTCAAAATAAGTAGTGAGGATTGAAGGTGGACTGGATGGTCGCTGGTTCGCTTGTCGAACGAGAGGAAAGTCCGGGCTTCGCAGAGCACAATGGTCGGTAACGCCGACCGACCGTAAGGTTAGGGATAGTGCAACAGAAAGTAGACCGCCCGCTACGCGGGTAAGGGTGAAACGGTGAGGTAAGAGCTCACCAGCATATCAGG
>PBCP01000072.1 GCA_002717145.1 Planctomycetaceae bacterium
CTGCATCTTTCTCGATCGGGGCGGGGTTATCTGGTGGTGGCGCAGGTGTTTATAACAATGTCAATAATGAGATCGATGCCTATATTAGCGGAACTACTACAATCCAGCCTTTAGATTCAGTAACCATTACGTCCAGCGACTCGACGACTGTCAGTTCGGATATCGGTTCGGGGTCTTTGGCCTTAGGCCTAGGTGGGGCATCCATTGGTGTATCGCTGTCCGAGGTGACTTTTTCTAATAATGTCAAATCTTACGTAGACTCACCGATAGTCCTTACAAGTGGTAACCTTACAGTCACTTCCAGTTCGAGCGTTGATGGCGACACACTGGCAGTAGCCACTTCAGTAGCAGGTGGCGGCATAGCAGGGGCAGGAGCAGGTGGGACAGCTGAAATAACCGCTAACGGTTCAGTAGAGGCCTATCTGGGAGAAGCTGCCCGAATTACAACCACTGGCGACGTTCTTGTCCGATCAAATGCCGGCAGTTCACTTGACTCAAAGGCAACAGGCGTGGCGGTTGGCATCGGCGGCGCAGGAGCAGCGGTAGGAGTAACTTTGGTCGACGCCACCTCGAACATATCTAGCCTGGCCCATCACCAAGGGGATATTTTATCCGCGAACAATGTGACCATCGAAGCCCTCAGCGCGAATGAAGCCAAGGGTAAGGCTTTCGCTTTAGGAGGAGGGGTTGGATTGTTTGCGATAAGTGGAGCCGGTGCCGATGCTGACAGCACAGTATCGCCACTGACTTCGGCCAACATATCCGGCGGTACCATTGGAACAGAGGATTCCCCCATTCTTGGAGATATAGTCGTTCGAGCAAGGTCGAATCCTAAATCGGTTGCGGAAACGGAATCCGTTTCTGTCGCTTTCGGGATTGGCGTATCTGTCGGCGCAAGCCTATCGGATTCAGTTCTTTCACCCACAACCAAAGCCTTCATTGAGGAATCAGCCGCAATTTTTAACCTCGGATCGACTATCGTCGAGGGCTTGACGAATTATGGAGCTAACGGAAACCCCTCAACCAATCGATCCGAAGCCATCGCAGAGGCTGGTGCAGGAAGCCTTATTGGAAGTGGAGCTGGCGCAGACGCGACGGCGTCTGGTTCCCCAACAACGCTGGCATATATCTCGTCAGGTGCTGATGTCGATGCTGACGGAACATTGACTGTTCGCGCCAAATCAAGTAACCAAGTTGAAACCGACGGGCACGGCATCTCTGTAGGATTGTTAGCATCGGTAGGAACCATGCTCGCAGACAGTAGTGCTAGCGGGCTAACACATGCTTATGTAGATACTAATCTTTCAACGAGTGGCGGCCTAATTATTGAATCTGATGCCGCTAATACGGCAAATAGCGATGTCCTCGCAGCTTCGGGTGGTATTCTATCTGGCGCGGGAGCGGACTCCGATGTGGTACTTCGGCCCGTCGTTACTGCCGAAGTCAAGAACTCGCGAACGATTGTGGCGGGTGGTGACGTCCAGATTTTAGCCACCTCAACTCTAAAGAGTGATGCGAAGAGTGAAGGTGTTTCAGCAGGACTGCTTGCCGTCGGCGCCTCACTCGCTGACGGAACTCTGGATACGACGGTTAATGCTAGATTGGGTACAGGAGTCAGTGTTACCGCACCTAATCTGACTATCACCGGCGAGATCGCAGCCCCCGAGACCGGAAAGTCTTCTAAAGTATACGCAACGGGTTCCGCTGGCGGTGTCGCCACAGTCGTCGTGAATACGGCAGACATCACTAATAATAGCAGCGTCTCGAGTACGGTTGGGGCCAATTCTCAACTCACCGTGTCAGGTAACACATCGGTGACCGCAACCGACCAAAGCACGCACCACGGCGAAGTGTTTAACGCCGTTGGCGGAGTAGTAGCTGTCGGCTCTGGGGTGTCAAATGTAGAGGTCAATATTGACTCGACTGCCAGCCTTGAGACCGGTGTCAACCTCGAAGGTGGTTCGTTGACGGTCGCTGCCAACGCGTCTGACGACAATTACTCGAAAGTCTACGCTGGTAGTGGAGGCGTTGTTGCCGGAGGTGGAGGCGGCGCGTTTACTGAAGACACCGGCACAACCCGTGCAATGATTGATTCCACCAATTCGACCGGTTCTATAGAACTCACTGGCGCTTTCAGCCTAGGAGCAGAGACCTCCACTACGACGAACGCAGTCGTAGGTACCGTCTCCGGCGGCGTTTTGGCTGGCGCTGGTGCCGAAACGGAAAACACGGTCAGTTCAACAACCGAGACCGTGATTGGTGATCATGCAAGTATCCAGGCTGACTCGATATCAATTCAGGCCGTGAATCGAATTAATAAAGTCGCGGACTCCGACGGCAACATTTTCGGGACTACAGGCGGTCTAATTAGCGGGGCAGGAGCCGATAGTGATACTGAAATTGCGTTTTCAGCGAAAGCAGATCTGGGCGATTACGCACAGCTTCGCGCTACGGGTAGTGGCGCCGCCAGTGGCAATTTCAGCGTGACTACGTTGAATGAAATTACTGCGGGCGACAAGATCAACTTCACGACAGGTGGCGCCCTCTCGGGTCTTGGGGCTACAACCTCGATTACTACCACCCGTGATGACGCCATCATCGAAGTCGGTTACCATTCCATTCTTACTTAAGCAGGGGAAATTTACCTTTCCGCCAGAGGGCAAGGAGATATCTCCACGACCGTGAACGCTGACACTTATGGTTTGGGAACTGTCTCTGTCACCGACAGCACGAGTGACATCCGCCCCAACAATTCTATTTTGATTGGCCCCAATGCGGCAGTCTCCGGCGAACGAGATGTAAACATCTCCGCAGGAAGGGATACGATACATAACCGGGATTCCTATTCCGTATCCAGTAAAACTGATAGCTTTGCCGGTAGCGCCATCCCAATTGATTCTGTGGATGCAACCTCCAACCTTATCCAGACAAATACCATCACTGTCTCTGCAGGTGCTGTGGTGAGTTCCGCCCGTGACATCAACCTCCATGCGGAGCGGCTTGGCTTCGCGGATATGACGGCGGAAGCAAAAGCAGTTAACTGGACCACCGGCGTAGCCCAAGGTATCGACTCCTTATTTGGTGGAAGTGGAAAAGAACTGTTTAAGGGCAACGCCATCGTCGAAGCGACCGGTGAGGTCATTGTCCACGGAACACTGGAAACGGGGCGAGACCGACACCGCAACCTCACCTTAACGTCGATGGATTCCGGCACCGGGACAATCCAGACTGGCTCGGGAGGCTCGAACCTTTCTTTTAATCAGGAATTGAAAAATCTGGAATCGACCCTGGATGTCCAAATTGCTATGGCGCGTGCCAACCTTGCTGCCTACGGTGATTCCGATCCCACCTTGCGTAATTTTTACACTGCTGAAATTGCCAGAATGGAACAAGAACTCCAGGAACAAGGGCTTTTACTGCGTGTAGGAACCGACTCTTCAGGTAATCCCGTCTACAATCGCATGCAAAAGCAGGTGATGACAGCGATTGTCCACCCAGCTCATGCCCAGGCAGGAATCATTGACGTCCGAGGTGACGTGTTCAAGGGCTCGGGGCAAATTATTTCGCCTGGGGATGCCAGCATCACGATCATTAACAATACGCCAGCATTTTTAGAGGTGCAAGGTGCTGTCATTCCTGAGAAGAACGGTGGACTCAGGTTTAACGGAGAAGAGCTGACCGATAATCAAGCGATCACAGAAGCTAACCTGGACTCGGTTGCCGCCTCATTTAGTGCTGTTCCCAATGTAGAATTAACTGAACCATCGATTATTATCTCCAGTACGTTTGATCCGCGTGACGTACCAACCGCCTCCATTCCTGCTCCAGCTATCACGATCCGGGGGGAAGTCACTAATAGAAGTGGTGATATTACCATCACTAATGCTTCTGGCGATGTCCGCATCATAGATGATCCAACAGATGGCATTGATCCACCGGTGGTTTCCGGTGCTAATGTTGCTATTTCCGCAGGCGGGAGTGTGTTCGTTGATGGTGTCATGAAATGGCATGCTGGCGTTGATCCCTACACGACATTCCGCTCTGCCATTTTTGACGGGAATGAACCTAAAGCCCCTGGGGCGGTAAGTAACGCTGACATTACCAGTGCCGCCAACCAGTTAAACGGAACAGTAAATGGTAAAAGCGTCTATATCGACAGTGAATACATCAATGTCAACGGCCTGATCAAGAGTGGACGGGCGAGTTACAATTTGACCATCGGCAATAGTGCTATCTCTGAGATCGAACGAATTAAACGAAGCGGCCAACAAGGAGCCGTTCGTCTTACGAGCGTGTCCGATCAGGATCTATACGTTGTCTTCGACCCTGCCGCTAATCAGATCCGTGTTCGAGACCTACGAGTAGAGGGTGGCCATGTCTCCTTGACTGGCAAGATCATGAGTACGAGTCAGGGTAAAGTCGAAGTCCTGGGCGGATATTCAGACATTAACATCACCAACCATAGCTCCTACGATCTCGTCCTGGAACAAATCGATGGTGCTAGTCGAGGTGCTGGCACGGTAGTGATTATTGACACGGCCAAGCCCTCTGGCGGTAAAGATCATACGACGACAATCTACCAACGAAACGATCAGGTTTCAACGAAAACGTTGAACGATATCCCGACGTCTTTTAGTGGCACCGACACTTACCAACCTGCTTCGGGCTGGCGTTATGGTTGGGCGGTTGGCTTTGAGGAGTTTACCCGCTCTTACAATAAGAGTTGTACTAGCGCGTGGATTGGCATTGATGCCTTTGCGGCAGACCCAGACGATGTGAACTGGTCGGGAACTGAACGAGTTGATGACCCTATCCTGATGGATGATTCAGAATATTTCTTCTCTTCTTCCAGCAACAACGTTATTGACCACGACGTTAATACATTTGAAACGCAGGAACCTCGCGTATACGAACTAGATCGGTCTACCACGTCAACGTGGTATGGAAAAACAACACATTGTCTGACCATGGCGTTGGAGGAACGAGAACAGAACATACATAGGTACAGCGTCGATGCTGACCGCCCGTTCGACATCAACTTCATCGGAAAGGAGGAGAATACCGTTCGCGTAACCTCCACCCAACCGGGTACGAACGTCATTCTCGAGGGACGGATTGCTAGCAAGGGTTTGACTCACATTGATTCAGAGGGAAGGATTGTGCAATCTAACAATCTTTCGGTTGTAACGGGCGATCGTGTAGAACTAGAGGCTAGGAGCGGAATCGGCAGCGCGACGCTCCTCAGCTCGTCCACAGATGAAATTGGGAATCAAAGAATTCGTCTATCTAATGATGGTTCAGGAACGCAATCGGGGGCGTTATTTCAAACGAACATCGGAGATTCAGCAACGAGTCAGCTTAATGCAACCACTTACTCAGGTAACGTTCACATTGAAGAGCAGTCCGGCAGTCTGAGGCTAGGTGAAGTTTCCTCCCAATCCGGTGGCGACATTTATTTGGTTGCACCTTCCGACATCCTCGCCCTCAGTCAGGATCCCACGCACCATATTAAGGGTGGCGTTGTTGTTGTCGATTCTGCCTCCGGAACCATTGGCCTAACTTCTGCTCCCCTTAAATTAGATTCCGGATCGGATGCCGGCGAATCGATTGCTCGCGATTTTGTTTCGCTGGACGCAGGCAGCGGCATTTTCATCGAAGAAATTTCGGGGGACCTAAACCTTAGACAGGCACTCACGGAATCTGGCGACGTTCGCCTGGAAGTTGCCGGTAACGTGTATGACGTTAACAACTCTGCTATCCGGGACGAACGCACGTATAACGAGTTAAAGGCCGGGGTCTGGAGTGACCTTCAACTTACGGACGGTACGGGCGCAAATGATAAAGTCAATGAAACTTTGTCCGCCTATTCGAACACAAAACTTGCAGAATACGATAAATACTGGAACTTCCGCGAGAGACAAGCTGATCCCACCGTTTACGACTCTGGCTTCATTGTCCCCTTGAATCCTCAGGAAAGGGAGTACTATCTATCAAACGATTTTGATGAACAAACTATCGTAAACAAGCTCACGGCCGAGTATCACGATCTTCACCAACGCCACGGCAGTGTTGAATACGATGCCTATTGGGATATCAAGGAAACGATGCCTGACGCCACGGTTAGCGTCGATCCAACCGGAGTTTCGCACTCTGAATACCTTAATACTTATAGTGTCGATCTAAGTACCCTCGAATTAGACACTCTCTATCAGTTCCAGATCCTCGACTC
This sequence comes from Planctomycetaceae bacterium, assembly GCA_002717145.1. GTDB lineage: Bacteria > Planctomycetota > Planctomycetia > Pirellulales > Pirellulaceae > UBA721. Next base: position 6,230 of record PBCP01000072.1, read on the forward strand.
AGATGGTACCGCCGTCGATGAATTGGAACTTGAGTTTCGGGGCGATCACGCCTTCTTTGTGAGTGAAGTCCAACGCTTTCTCGAGAACGCAAAATCAAGCTCCCCAATCTATGGCCCTTCCGTAACCCACAACGTAAGCTTCGTCGCCTCTGACTTGGAGCATGGTTCAAAATTAGTTCTAGACGACCAAAATAACTGGCTAGACATCCTACCATCGCTCGCTGTCGGCAACAGGCTTGAAATTGAAGGCGCCATCACTAATAGCGACCTTGCGAGCGTCGTGGTATACGCTATTGACGGAGCTGAGCTCTACGTGCGAGATCTACCTGATCAATCCGACATTGTGGAGGAACCAGGTGTATCGCTCAGTCTGGCCGGTCAAATCCAGCCAAGCTTAGTCAAAGTAAATGGTAACATTTTAAGTGTCGTAGAATTGGACGGCTCCATGAGCCAGCTTCAGCTCTCAAGTTCAGGTGTTCAGCATTTCGAAACAGCCATCACGACCAATGTAGTAGCCCTAGAGCTCGACGACCTGGATAATTCGACCTATGATTTGGCTCTCATTTACTACACCCTCGTGGACGGAGTAGAGACCGCCATTGAGGAAGTTTTCTCTCTTGAGAAAACTTCGACGTTGTCCACCGACGCTTACAGACAATTGCTACGAGATTCTATTAACGCTGATTCGGCGTCAAATTTGCTGACAGCTGAAATACAAGGCAACTACCTTTTGGTGAAGCATGTCGATGGGGCAACACTAGACGCGACCTTCATTAAAGATTCTGCCGGCATCACAGTCGACCTTACCGATGACTTGTTACAGACCGATACCACTCGTTTCCATCTGCCAAGCAGTTCCGAAGGGCAGATCCTTATCTCGATCGATGGGATGTCTGCCACCGCGATAACGACGACAACCCACGCCGCGACCGTGCGTGAAGACATCAATTCCGTGATCAACAATCACGAATTCTATCGGCCTTACTACACTGCGCTTTCAGCAGAAATAGAAGCCTCGGGCGAATACCCAGAAGGATGGACTGATGCAACATCCTGGATTAACGACCAATTAAATCAACTCAACTATTACCAGTCTACGGTCACGGGCGAGTCAATCTTAGTGTCTCGAACCACAACCGCCGCCTCGCCTGCTCTAGAGGCAAAGGCTTACACTCCCAACGAATCGGCGGCAGGACTTACTAACAATAATCCCGCTTCCCGTTCCAGACTAATTAACGTCTCAAGTACGAGTCTGTACGCAAGCCAGGTTTGGAACCTCAGGCTCCAGCCCGCAGACGCATCCGGCCCTCACGAAGTACTGTTCGCTACCGCAGCGGATGCCTCAACTTGGACGCAGGCAGGTAGAACCTTGGCGACAATCATTGATGACTCGACTGAAGGATTCGAAGCGCAGTACGTCAACGGCCTTCTTCTGGTTACCCAACAAAGCGACTCAGGATTCACTAGCGAATTTGAAGTTACGACCCAACCGGGCCAAGCTCAGTTCGGCGAACACGAAGCGAGTTATTTCCACGAATACTACACTTCCCGCGGCACGGCACTCGGCAAGGAGGGAAGTGAGCTAACCACATGGATACAAGAGCAAAAAGATATCATCTTGTCTCGACGCACAGCGTTATACAACAATATCAGCGCTCGCTATATCAACGCGACACAGGAACACGCCCCAAGCCCGTTGGATAAGAGCACACGCAATCCAGAATACGTCGACAAGAGTCGATCCGGCGTTTATGAATATCTCATCGATTCAAGCGCGCACCAAGAACTCACCGCAGGTATCAAGATCTGGACTGAAGATGAACTTTTAAACCTTATTGGTGGTGGTCTACTAAGCCCGATTACAGATACTCAGGTATCTATCGAAGACCCAAACATTTCCGGGGAAAACATTACGATCCATTCGACAAGCGGCAGCATTGGTAAAACATCAGGCCAGCGATTCATAGACCGCACGGATCTCACCATCGACTTAACTGAAGATGAACGTGTCGCGTTATCCGCAGCGGAGCGTACCGATGTTGCCTATCTGGCGGGTGCGATTACGGCAACTGTCACCATTAGCGGCAACACCATCGTTTCCGACAATTTCAACTGGGAACAGAACGGGTTTGAGGCCGGGGACAGGGTTTGGATCGGGAGCGGATCACTTAATAGTTCCGGAGCGTACTCGCTACCATTGATTTCCAGCGTTAGTGGTAACACGTTGACATTGGTCACCGACACCCCACTTATTCCAGAACAGGGCGTGAACATATCGATTCAGCGTGAGATAAGGAATGCTGCCGAACCTGCCTTTAGTGAAGCCGTCGGTGTTGCAATAAGTCTTTTCGCATCCGATGACTACAATGGTTCCTATCTGCAGCTAGATAGTGGTCAAAGTTGGTCTTCCGCGTTACCCAATTTAGACAACGGTGACCGAATCCAACTAAGTGGCACGGGTACTAATGATGCAATCGTCAACGAATTAAACGTCCACTCCATCGACGGTTCGAGGCTCTACTTCCGTGGGATCACGGGGATTGTCAATCAGCCGTCCGTGAACGCTGATATTGCCACGCAAATACAAGTTATTAAAGCCATCGCGGTCAATCAACTTGATGATCTTGATCTCGGTATTACGGGATCCGGAACAATAACAGTAAACGTATTGGAGAACGCGTTCATCGGCTCAGAACAGGAGCTACGTCTAAATACTATCAATGCAGGCGGCGCTGTTCGAATTAAAACAGCCGCCGGGATCGCAAGTTCAACCTCCTCAAATGGTACGAACATCGAAAGCGGGGACCTAATTCTGGAAGCCGCATCCGGTGCAATCGGGACTTCCGACCATCCCATCGAGACGTCTCTGCTGAACAACACATCATTAACGGCAAGGGCTAGACAAGATATCTACATTGTCGAAACCAACACGATGAACGTTGAAACCATTTACTCGCAAGCCGGCTCAATCAACCTAGAAGCGAGAACAGGTTCTATTCTAGACGCATTGAATCACGGGTTTACCAATCTTAAGTCTGTGGAATTCGTTCTCACGGCCCCCGAAGGAAGTATTGGATCCCTCTCCAACCCCCTCGAGGTCGATGCCACCGGTTCTGCTCGTTCCCTGACAGCCAACGCGCACTCAGATATCGTTATTACCGAGACTACCGGGAATATGTATCTCAATAGCGTCGTATCTACGACTGGTGACGCCGTTTTACGAGCTGAGGTAGCGATTCATAGCAGAACAGCAAACGACGAAATTGATCAAGCAACCGGTTTACAAGACGATAATAGCAAATCGGACGTTTCCGCCAATAACATTACTCTCGTGGCCGATCGCTCGGCCATCGGTATTCCGGGCAGCGACATTAAGGTTGATACGAACTCTGGTACTTTGACCGTCAATAGCGCTGAGAATACCCATATTTTAGAAACGTCCGGAAATTTGGGCATCAACACCATTCAGACGGGGGCAAATTACACTGCCTTCATAGCGTCCCCCGGAGCAATCACTAATGGTAATCCAGCTTCCGGTAGCTCGAATGTGCTGTCTGGCAAGACGATGTTATTTGCGGACGAAGAAATCGGCTCAGAACAAAACCCGCTCCACACGGAAGTCGGCAATCTGGAAGGACGCTCAACCAATGGATCGGTTTGGATTCATAACAGTGGCCATGTGAATGTAGGAGGGGTTTCCGCGGCCGCGTCTGGTTTCTCAGCCACGGGCGATGTCAACATCACTGCGTCCAGCCCAATCACCGTCAGTGAAGGGATTACAGTCTTCGGAGATGGAGATCTCATCCTAAACGCGCTCGCAGATCCTGACTTACTGGATGACATTTTGATTCAGGCCGGGGTCGCTCTAAGCACCGAGCGTGGGGACATCCTCCTGAATGCTGCAGACAACATATCTATCGAAACGGGTGCGAGCATTACTGCGGGAACAGGCGATAATTCGACATCTGCACTGCGCCTCGCCGCCGGTCAAGACATCACCCTTCATTCGCTGTCTACGCTGGAAGCCACAGGCCACCTGGACTTAGTGGCAGGGCAAACCTTTACCCAGGAGGGAGCATTCACCACATCGAATTCAACCGCTACGATTGTGGCAGGGGACACGCTAACACTCAGCACAGGCTCAACGTTACAGACCGCAGGTTCCACTCAACTCATAACGGGTAATCAACTTTACATCGAGCAAGGGGCATCTGTATTGGTTGGCGCTGACCTCGATATCGATCTCGATGCAACGCGCACTGAGCAAGGAGATATCATCGAACAAGGAGACTCCGCCAGTGGTGCAATCTTAGATCCAGTAGGAACAACCGTCGCTGAAAGACTTAACATCAACGCTTACGGGGAAGCAGATCTAATTTTCCTCTCTGGAGTCGCGGAAAACACCCCGACAAATATCAGCTCTGGATCAGGAGCTGACAAACTGCTCATTCGTATTGTGCAACAAGAATCGCCCGTAAACGTAGTTTCAGGCCCTGGCGATGACACGATCCTCATAGGCTCCAACGCAACCTGGCTATTAGATTCTTTGCCGAATCCAACCAACGTCGACGGAACTTTAAATCAAATCTCTTCGTTAGTCACCGTTGATATGGGAGACGGTGACGGCGATACGCTTCAGTTAGATGAAACCGCTGAGATGTCTGGCGTTCAGTTGGGATACGTGACAAACACCACCATTCGTGGCCTTGGAATGAATCCTCACGCAGATGCTGCGGATGCTACCGGTGGAATTATCTACGGGAATGCCGAGTTCGTACACATCAACTTGGGTGATTCCGATGACACAATCTACGTGCATTCAACCGACGAATCTGCGGAGACAACGGTCAACACCAGTCACAATCAAATGGGACGGAATATCGTTAACGTAGGATCCACACTTTCGGAGAACACCTCGACTCTCGATCAAATCGCCGGGACTCTGCATATTCTCGGAACGGCCCAAAACGATACTCTGAACGTATACGACGAGGGTGATACGGTACCAAATACCGGAACCCTATCTTCCACAACACTATCAGGACTGGGTATAGGGAACGGAAAATTCGTCAATTATTACGGCGTTGAATCACTGAATCTTTCCTTAGGCCAGTCGCGAGATACGTTACTTATCAACACGACGCATGCAAGTCCGACTAACGTATCCGCCAATCATGGAGATGACATTCTCCAAATTGAAGAAATCAACGACAACACCATCGTCGATACTGGCCACGGCAGCGATCTCGTTCGTATCGGGTCCTCTGCCGGGTCTCTTGATGAGGCAGTCCGACTCTCAACGAGCACGGTACACGATTCCGTTCACAGTCGACTCGAGCTTCATGCCGGTACTGGACTCTGGGATCAAATCGTCGTCTATGACAGCGGGGCACAAGCAGGCCGCACTGGTACTATCCAATCTCAGAAGATTACTGGCCTTGGAATGGCCGGCGAAATCATCTATCAGGACTTTGATTTTGCCCGCGTAATTCTAGGGGATCAAGGAAATGCTTTCCACGTGCAGTCTACACATGCCGGGCAGACGGAAATCGATACTGGTACAGGCGCGGACACCGTCAACGTTCAGTCCACCACGGGAGCCACTTATGTCAATACGGAACAGGGAGATGACGTCGTCAACGTCAATTACGACGCGCAGGGCCAACAAACCTTCCTCGCCGGAATTGGCGATGACTCGCTAATTGTTCGAACCGGCTTTGGAAGCGACCAAATCAATATTGGACTGTCCGGAAGCGACTCATCACTGATTGATATTTTTGACACCTACGAATTCTCTGAAAAAACCGCACGAAAACTTGAATCCGCCGACGCAAACCATCCGGTAATTCCCATCACACGTGGGTCTATACCGGCCGATGAGGGACTGGACTCACTCAATATCTATGGTACTGACCAGGCCGATTACTTCTTGGTCCGCGCAAACAACGTGCTCAACGCCGGGTTAAGCTCGAGTGAAAATATAGGAATCATTGCGGCGATTCAAACGGACTTACTACGCCAACCCATCGCGGGCGGAACGACAGAACGTGTCAACTACCGAAGTGATATAGATGGAGGCATTACTACTTTTGGCCGCGGGGGAGACGACACCTTTGTCTTTGACGACACTAAATCCTCCATGGTCGTCTATGGGGATGAGGGAAATGACACTTTCCAAATAGGTCAGATTTTCCAATCTGCACGAGATGGCAGTAATCCTGATAACAATTTAGCGACAGATGAATGGGTTGCCACCACTCAGGTAACACGCGGATTTCTTACGAATGGGGTAAGTCATAGCACCACGATTTACGGCGGAACTGGGGAAGACAGCTTTAACGTCTATCGGAACCTTGGCGAGCTATTTCTCTTTGGACAAGAAGACGACGACAACTTCTTAATCCGCGCTTTTGTGAAGGTCAATCCTAACGATCCTAAGGCCCCGTTTACGAATATAAACGGTGGGCAGGGCGCGGACTTCATCGCCTATACAGTGAATGCACCCGTACGAATTTCAGGTGGCTCCGGCTTCGATACACTGACCGTGGTCGGCACCGAATTTGGCGACGACTTCGTCATTACGCGGGATGGCATCTTTGGAGGTGGCCTTTATGTTACGTACGGCGCTATCGAAAAGGTTGACGTGGATGCCCTAGAAGGCAACGACACCTTTTTTATTGAGAGTACCAGCGAGAACGTCGTTCTGGAGATTTTTGGTGGCGTCGGGAGCGACGTATTTAACGTTTCCGGCGGTTCAGGGGACTCTCCTATTACCGTTGCGAGTAACGGTCTCGATGGTCATACGGGATTAATACAGCATCAGGTTTCATCTACTTTTGTTGAGAGCGGATCCTCTGGTTTATATCAGGACGTCTACGTCCGAGACGTTGACATTAAAGTCGCAGACAATGACGAGGCTGGAATTGTCATTACCCCCATTAGCGAGCACCTCAGAGTATTTGAAGATGTGCGCTTCGATAATCCAGGCGTCGAGCATCTCGCTGCGAAGTTCATACGTAATAGTTACCAAGTCGTACTCACCCGGGCCCCCAAAGAAACGGTCCGCGTTGCCGCATTCCCCACTGCACTATCTGAAAAGCTCGCAAATGCGGGTGGTAAAAACATCATGCTCAATGGTAGTTCAGCGGGTACCAATCTATATTTTGATCGTACAAACTGGTTTATTCCGCAGACCGTTACCATTACAGCTCACAGAGATTCGTCCGCGTCAGACGATGACCATTTTGCCCAAGGTAATCGCTCGGTTGTTATTCAACATACGGTGACGGAGGGTATCACGGCAGAAGATTTTAGTGAATACGACAACTTAGCCGTACTCAGTGTTACTGTTGATGTCATAGACAATGAGTCCACTAGTCTCGTCCTTTCCCCGGCGAACGAATCGCTTATCGTGTCCGAAAATGGCAGTGCCAGCAACAATTTGCCTGTGACAGACACATATTACGCAACCCTAAGTCGACAGGTCGCAGACGACGTACTTATTACTCTCTCCCATGATCCGGGCCAGCTCAGTGTCAATACAGGGCACGACAACCCAGCCACTTTATTGTTTTCAGCCGATACAAGTGACGGTCTGCCTTCTATTCATACCGTTAATTTATCTGCCCAACAGGATGGCCTACCGGAGGGGTACCATTATTCTCGTATTTCTCATAGTCTCGGTGATTCGCCCTCCAACACAGCCAACTACCTGGATCTTGACCTGGCAACAGTCATCGATGCTCTGGCGTTATCCATCAATCAAGATACTGGCGCTGGATATAAATCAACGGTGACCCATGATGCGAGCGTTTCAAGACTAAGCTTACAGGGGCCAGCATTCGATGCCGAAGAACTGGTCGCAGTTCCTGACGGGGCAACGGTTGCCACCACCTTTAACACCCCTGCCTTTGAGACACTTGCCTTGCAAATTGAGGGATCTGATCATAACGACATCACGGTGGGCGACGTTTGGGCGTTGAGACTAAACGGAATTGCCTTCATATTTGCTAATCCAGACGCCAATTACACTCGAATTGACATCGCCTCAAAATTGGCAGAAAAAATATCAGAGCATCCCGACTTTATCGCGGAGCCTGACGCTAACGACAACACTCGAATCATCATCTCTGCGACAGAGGATAGTAAAGCGTTTTCTTATCAGCCGGTCGGATCCGGGATGTTATCACCGCTTCCAAACAATGATCGTACATCGTATTCAGACACGTTCTATACAGCTGCTACCATTACATTTGGAATGGAATCAAATCAATCTCCACTTAAAAACGACGTTTGGAGTTTAACGCCTAAACAAGTCTCTTATTACAGCACTGCCGGCGCAGCTAGTGAAACTACACTTCCCCAAATTGATGCCAAAATTTACGACGATTTGGCTGCGGATGTTCTCACGAACATACACGAGAAGCTAGTCGTCCACGAACCCACTCAAACAATTAGTCTGGGAGAAGGCATTCTCACGGGCACTCCGGAAACGGACTTGCCTGTCCTCAAACTTCGCCATTCGGCCTTCAGTGATCTTGGACAATTACCTCAGATCCGGGCCCTCACCGAGAACATTCACGTCGCTGGCAGTCCCAGCCTCGACCATCCGGAACTAGCCTATATCTATCTTCCAGAAGCGGTGACTACCGATGAACAAATCGCAATAGTCTTCGGGGAGCAAACGATCGAGTTTACTCCTATTTCTTCTAATTCCGAAGAGGTCCTCCGCCAGCTTATGGGGCTCATTGACAACGTCGAAATACCAACAGCTTCAAATGAAGCGATTTATTCACGCGAGACGGACGTAGAAACTGAATACATCGCGCTGACAGGTGGCTTCGGACTGGAAACCCTCACTGAAGCAACCGTGAACAACTCTCTTTTCACTGCACAAAATCTTGATGCAGGTAAGTGGACAAGGATCGATGATCCAGCCATTGTTCAAGCGACGCAAATACCACACATCACTGTCAAAGGGACAGGTGATGGGAATACAGATTTCTATCAATTTACAATTACGAAAGATATGTTTGCGGCCGCCGGAATTGGCCAACCCGTCACTAGCACTTTTGACATCGACAACGGTTTTGAACTCGGTGATCCAGAGTACTGGCGGAGCACCATCATTTTAAGAGATCAAGCTGGTGATATATTAGCTTCAGCTACGGGCAACCACGCCGATGCATTAGAAGCCAATCCTACCGGGACTGATGCATTTTTAGCCTACACATTTCCTCATGCCCAAGTAGATAAGACTTTTTACCTCGAGGTAACGGCTGATGGAGGAACCGGCCTTCCTGATGGCGTCACGTACGACCTCCATGCTTCGATCGACCACCACCCTACATCTGGCCTTATCTTTTCACCAGAACCTCAATTCGACAACGAAACTAACCAAACTGACGACGGAAGTACATTAGCTGTCACTACCTCAGAAGGAAAGGTGACGGACGTTACCGGAGCTCAGGATATTGATGACGCCGCCAGTTACTTCACCATTTCCGACGCTAAAATCGGAAACTCTGAGCTAGGCGGCATCGTCGATTTCACGACACCTTATACCAGAATACGAGGGACCGGTGATGGCACTTATGATCTCTACCGATTTACCATTGAAGACGAAATGCTTCAGCCGGTTCAGATAGATACTTCCGTTCATAGCGACCAATCAACGGTTGATGAGTCCCCCTACTACACGGATCTAAAATACACCCTCGACGGCAGCGTAAACAAAGGCGATGTCTGGCGTCTCGGGACACGTTACCGCACTTACGAGTACATCGCACAAGCAAGCGATGGCTTGCGTCAGGTAGCTATAGGTCTGCAAACTCAGCTACACTCTGCGGTCCTTGCTGACGGCATCACCCCGAGGTATGATGTCCAGATTCTAGAACAACAGGAATCGATAATCCTGCATATAAAAACTCCAGCAATCGATGGACAGCCCGACACAGGATTTAACCTCAAGGGCACACAGCCTTTATATAACGGGCTGACTTCATACTCCTCGTTAGCTGGTGACGTCACCCGTAGCGTCAGCTCCTTAAATAAAGACGCAATGACCAAAACATCATTTTCAGAGGCCTCAATACAATTTGGGGGAACTCCTCAGAAGGGCGAGACGTGGACCATTGAAATTAACGGGATTCCTCTGGCACCGTATACCGTCGAGAATGATTCCACTCACACCGACTCAATCGCTACCTGGTTCGCGGAACAAGTTGATGCCAACCTCGCAAGTGCTTCCGCTATGGCCTCCAACCTTTCACTCTCATCCGTCAATGAAGGTGGATTAACTATTGAAGCCGAAGTCGAGGGTTCGCACCCAAACGGTCACGTAACCATAAGTGGTAGCCCCATCGATTCCCATCTAGAAAACGTAAACCTTTCTTCTGCTATTCTCTCTATCGAGGAATTTGCAGCCACTGGTGAGAATAACATTCGACCGGGAGAACGCTGGTCTTTCGATGTCAGCTACGCCGACTCTGATAATACATATCAAACATTCACCATCTCACACACCGTCGCAAGTAGCTCCGTTGAAGAGATCACTTCTAACTTCCGCACTCAGGCACTAAATTACGGGTTTAACGCAACAGCTGATTCTAATACCCTAAGCCTAGATCGGTTGGACGGTGAGCTGGGCATCTCCGACAACGAATTGTTCAACATTTCACCCATGAGGGTGTCCGCTTCCGGCCACTTATCTTTGGCTACCTCCCCCGATGCTTCTTCCACAATTGTCGAAATTACTGAAACTTATCAGGTCGGCGACACATGGCGTCTAACTGTAAACGGAAGTAACGATGAGTTATTGGGATCCGCTACACATCTAATCCTGGCTGGCCAAACCGCCGAAATGATCGCCGAATCATTGTCGGACAGTATCAGGGCCGTGAATGGTCTCCACGCGACACCACAAAACGGAACGATTCTCATAACGCGATATGACTCCAGTGAAAGCTTCACCGTTTCTCACGACATCCAGTCTCCGCAGTCGTTGCTGAACTCTAGCACCCAGGGACGTACCGTTACCCTGTCTTCGGCCGTGGTACCAGGTGATACATGGACGCTCACGACCACCGGGTCTGAAAATATCACCTCCGAACATACGGTATTGGTCAATCAATCGTTAGAAGCGATAGCAACCGAGCTCAAAGCAGGCTTCAACGGCTCAAATGCTTACGAAGCGTTCAACGACTCCACTTTGATTCATCTTATTTCCAAAGATGATTCTCTTTTCACTCCCGATCTTACCATCTCAGCGAACACTTTCGTTCAGTCCAACACGTTAGACGCGAGTGCTATTGACCTAGCCAATATCACCCCGAACACAGAGTATACATTTACCGCCCACGCAGCTGATTCTACGACGATCCACTCCGCCTCGTTTGATCACACTACCGATGACGCTCTCAGATTATCACTTCTCGAATTCTTAAATGCATTGCCTAATACTTTTGTGGACTCTGCGGGGAATACACACCGTGCCATTAATACCGAGGGAGACTCCTTCACTTTAGCTGCACTGGCTAAGGCTGTGACTAATCTCGATTCATTAATCGTTCAGGATGTCTCCAGTATCAATTTAGAAGTACTCAACGATGAAACCACGTACACTGTCAAACTCAACGGTACCTCCAGCGACACGATTGCAACCGCAACCAAATCGACGTCCAATTCAGTTGAAGAAATCCAAATTTCACTTCGCGATCAAATCAATGCGGACACCGAGAGCCACAACCTTTTTGCTGAGTTGTCAGACAATTTGTTATTGGTTCACCATCTGGACGGTCAGCCGTACACATTAACTTTTCACTCGTCCGACTCAGGCTCGGAAAGTGACACAGAAGCAAATCTTACCGACACTCATGTTAAGACAGAAATTACCCGCGTCGATTTAAGTGCCGCTCTCGCTGGCGAATATCGCTATTCATTAGACGACGGTGAACAGACTACAGTCGTCAGCTCGGATAACACCGAGCAGGATCGCACATTACTGAGTGCGTCTTTCGACTCCAGCGCAAATCACACCGCCCTAATAGCGGATAACTTTATTTTAATATCTAGTTCCTCGAGCGGTTCGCCCGTACTCACCTTGGACAATCTCGTCAGCTCAAACGCTGCGGCATCTTTTGTAGATAACACACCAAATCTTACCCCCAAAATATTGAGTGCTCCTGCCAATCCACTCGTGGCCGGTGACAACTGGAAATTGTCTATTGAATTTCTCGACGGGACAGAGGGATACACTTCAACTCAGCTAATACAAACCTCAGACTATAATTGGTCCGCGCTCATTGCCGATTTCGCCTCAGACATTACCACGAATGCTCCCGAATTCAGGGCCTCCCAGATCGACAATGAACTTTTACTTTATCGCGATTCATCGGATGGTTTCAACTCTTCGTTGCTAATAGACGTCGCTGATGAAACGTCGAGCCCCACAACTGCATCGATCGCGACGATTAGGGAAGGAAGCGTTCACGCCGGAGACACATGGAAGCTCGGACTCGAAGCATCTGACGATGTTGCCTCAGTCACCGTTACTAATTCTACCCCTTCGGTTGCTGATTTACAGAATGAACTTGTCGCCCAAATAACCACGAGCGATGATTTTACTGCTTTTGCCTCGGCAACTGATCGCATAGTCATTCTCAATACAAATGGGAAGGCGATGAGTTCTCTCACTCCATCGATCATTCCCAATGGGACTACCTCGGAATCCCCAGCCACCACCGAACGACTAACTATCCAGGGGCCGGTCAACCCGGGTGACACGTGGCTCTACAATCTGAGTTCCACCCCAATGGACGCTATCACCACAACTAGTGACAGCATTAATGCGTTGGCTTCGTCAATCGACACAGCCATTGACGGCCGATCTGAGTTCGACTCCTTTATGGATGGAAACGATGTCGTCATCGTTCGTAGGGACAATAGCGACATTACAAGTTCACTCGTTGAAATACAGCGTAATCCCCAGCTGGCCTCTGCTTCAGTAGAGGGGGATATGGACCTTAACTGGATGTCCACGGTGGCTCTCAAATCCAACTCAATTAATCCTGCATCTCGCGATGGTGATATCTGGAGCCTCACGATTGATGGAGAGATCATCTCTGATGCGATAGGTTCATCAGCTGAGGACGGCCTTACCCTTACTGCGTCCCACCTTGCCGCTCTCCTTGGCGCTACAGACGATCGATCTTCCGATGCCACAGGCACGGTGATCACTGTCATAAACACAAAGAACGGTGATCCCATTGATTTGGGGGGACTCACAGAATTTCGTGCAAGCCCTTATAGTTTAAGGGAAGACACTAGCTATGCAGGAACTCACTATCTAGCGGCTAAAATAGGTTTCACGCAACCGTATCGAGCGGGCGATCATTATACCCTTACACTCGACGGGTTGAATTACTCTTTCACAGCCCCAGCAGGAAAACCCCGGGCCGAGAGAAATTCTGTTACCATTGTCGAAGGATTAGCTGAGGCAATAAACCAGCAGGCGGCAAGGGAGATTTCGGCCACAACTACTAGCTCAGGTACTTTGATCCTTCAAGATCGGAGCGACCCGCTCTCCCCAAACGACCCATTCAGCTTTGACCTACAAATCGGAGGGAGCACCACTCGAACTCTGTTAGACATCGACAATACGGTCGTCCAACAGGGAACAACGCATGTGTCAGTTGGGGTTCTGAACGGTATGGAAGCCTATGTACCAGTGAATTTCACTTCCGTTCCGTCTCTCGAATTATTCGAAATCGATCCCAGCCGTGTCGACAATGGGAAATTTTCTCTGGACTCAGAAAACGCTTTATCCACGGTTTACTACTACTCCTCTGACGTCAATGATCGCGGAACTGACAATGAGTCTGCCTCACTGATCGGACAGATAGACGCGGGAAGTAAGCACGGCCATGATCCTATGCTTGAATACGTCTTTAACAGGCCTGGCGAATTCGTGGCGCGTGTCGGATCATATGTAAATTACGACGACAATCCATTCGGGTTACAAGACGGATTGAGAGGTTTAACTGATGGCATAGATTATGATCTCAACGTATCAATCCCAGCGCACGACACAAACAGCAATGCTATTACTCTCTTTGGCAAAACTCTTGAGTTCGTGTCGGGAACTTCTCGTTTTGAAGGCGGCACTATTATTGCTTATGACGCTGAAGAGAGTCGATACATTATAGAACCCGATCCACTTTCCTCTATTGATGCCCAAACCGGTGATCGATTCGACATTTCCTTTAACCCTTACCAGGAATTCTACGACGTCGCGACCAATACAAATTCTTTCAAATCAAATCTCAAGTTGGAAGAGACATACACCATCGCTCTGGGACGAGTGCCTGACAATGGAGAGACCGTAGAACTCTCAGCAAAGTCACTCGCCACGAAAACCTACAATTCGGACCTGGCATTCGACGCCGACAGCGGCTTTGGCCAAGCCTTTGAAAAACAGATTGAAACCGCGACGACAGTTACCAAAATAGATCTTAGTGATAATGAAGTTACGCCAGGTGAAATCTGGCAACTTACGGTCGATTTCCGGAATACCTCGCCGATCGATACAACTCCATACGACTCTAACACTTACGAATATGAGGTATTACCTTCGGATACTTTAGAGTCTGCAGTCATGAGATTTTCGGCTGCTATTGACCCGGACAACGAACGGTTCGTTAAACAACCAATTGTTAATAACACAATTGAACTGGCGGCGGCAGAGCCATTTTATGCTTCGTTTAGAACGAACCTAAGTAGCCTTGGAGAGATGGATGTCTCGTCCGAATTATCCCCGCTAAACTTGGATGCTACTCTTAACACCATTAGGTTAAGCGGGACTCCGAGTGAAGGGGAAGTCTGGACCGTAACGATAGACGACACCACCTTTAGCTATCCGGTTGCCAGAGGTGACGGTCTGATTGAGGTGACGAAGTCCCTACAATCCGAGATTGCTGATGCTCTGGGTACTAGAGCTGCGGTCTATCGAACCGGGCGAATGGTTACAATCGACGATCGGGGGACACCGTTATCTGTTTCCGCGAGTATCTTACCTAACTCCACCACATCGGCGGACGTAACCCCCATTTTGCTATTCAATGCCACTAATTGGGACACCCCCCAGACGGTAAAAATACGTGCATTCGACGATGACACTGTAGACGGAAGTGACGCATTAGTCCTGCCCGCCATGGAAGGGCGCGTCAATGCTCTACGAGGCCCAGTTGTGATTGACGGTGGCAAAAAAGTTGGAGTATCGAGAGATTTAAATTCCCCCTTCCATCTGCCGCATGAGACGAACTATCCTGTCCCCGATGGCGCCTCTGTAAACCAAACGATCACCCAAACGATATACGGGCTAAACTGGCCAGCATCCAACACCAGCTTTGGGACTGAAGATTCCAATGCCTTCATCGTTGACCCTTACGCACTGCATATTAATTCGCAGGCAGGAGAACGCCCTGGCTTCGACCCGCGCATGAATAGTTATCCTTATGAGGTTGCAATCATCGGAGAAACCCGTCGATCGGAATCACTCGATGTTACACCCCAGGGAGTGTCCGGCGACATCTTATCCATAAGTCGATCAACCCCATTTCGCTTCTCATACGATCAACCGGTATCTACATACACCTTTACCGGAACGCCATTACAATCTGAAGCAGAATCAATTTCATGGAAGCAAATATCCTTACAATTTCAAGGAACCCCCGCCGCCGATGCATCAATTACACTTCGACTGGATGCGAATTCCGATGGAGCGTTCGAAGATCCTGACGAAATAATTACAGTGACGGTCCCTGATAACGACCGAACCGCCGGTCGCGTAGCTAAGCTACTCGAGGCTGCTATCCCGACATCATTTACTGCAATTACCAGAACCAGTCTATTGGGAGACACACGCCTGTTCATTACGAAGGCTGATGGAACTGAATTCAATTACTCACTCTCATTACCCACATCAATCAACTCCACGCTTTCCAGCGTAACTTCGGGCGTCCCTATACATTCTGAAATCGACACCAAGCAGTGGGTGGCCGCCGCTGTCATCACGACGGCACCTATCGTCGAGGGATCAACTGTCACTGCTACAATCAACGACGCCCCTTACTCATACTCGGCCGGAATCGGAGAGACAATCAAATCCAGAAACACCGGTTTAGCGAGGCAAATCCCCTCCGAATTCACCCCTGTCGTATCAGGAACTCGTATCACCCTTGATGGGAACTGGTCGAATGAAACCCCCTCATCCACGACTGAATATTACTACGCACCGGTAAACTTAAACATTCGAGTCGACGAGGCGGAACAAGTTGACCAACTCAATATCTATCATCAAAACAGCCCAGGTTTTGATGACTTAACACTCACATCTGACCACATCGCCGGACTCGGCATGGGGGGCGAAACCGTAGTTCGCGGAAGAACGTTTGATGGTGGAATCACGTACCTGAACCTCGAAACGCTGGATATCAAGACCGGTTTTAACGACGATTCAATTGCTGTTGAAAGCACTCACGCCGGAGAAACATTTATCAAATCCGGCCAAGGGAATGACTCGATCGTCATTAACACCACGGATGGGCATCTATTTATCGAGACCGGAGATGGCAGCGACAAAGTTTACACCAGCAGTACGTCATCTTTAGAGCGCGACACTCAAACCCAACAAATTAGTAAGTCACCATCCGCCTACTCAACCGTAGATCGACTTGGAGGGCTTGTCTTTGTGAATGGAGATGCCGGCACTAACTATCTTGCCGTCGACGATAGTGGTGACACAAACGACAACATGGTATTGGTCACCGAGTCAAGACTCACAGGACTAGACATGTCGACTGTCTCTGATGTTATCAGATTGGAAATTAAAGCGGCTGGGGGGAGCCTTACACTCACTTCACCCGATGGTAACATCAGTCGCGTGCTAGCATTCGATACCAATGCAACTGCTTTAGAGGGATTACTAGCTGAGTTATACAACCTGGATGATTCGGTTGCTTCGCAACATTTCGACGTGACGACCAAAAGCCTACCCGGAGTCCAGTTGCACCGCATCGAATTTATTGGCCCCTTTGGTGGTATTCAAAACGACCTCCCAGTCATAACGAATACTGACGATCTGGTACCGACACCGGGGTCATCTACCTATGGAGAACTCACTCACATTCAAATAGCCAATACAGACTTACTTAAATCTTCTGTGTATACGCTACAAACGAATGCAAACCTAGGGTACTTCAAGATACGGTTTGGTGACGTGGATCGCGCTGGTGTAGCCGTGGATCGGATCACGTCAGACATCCCGTTTGATGTAACAGAGCATACACTATCATCTATCCTCAGCGCGGTTCTCAACCCAAACAACGGCGACCCCGCACTTCCTGAAACAAACAATGTACAGGTAGTTAAATCGCCAGAGGGATATACTATCATCCTTCGGGGCGAGCACGCCATGCGGCGAATTATGCCGAGTGACGTTGACATCTCCAATTTGGGGAATTCGCTCGGCGAATTGGAATTTTCTCTGGAGCGTCATACTGACGGAATTAACTACCACAACCTGAACCGGTTGGATATCACTCTCGGAAGTGGTGTTGACACCCTAAATGTCCAAAGCACGCACTCTAATAATTCCACATTGGTTGACTTGGCAGACGGTGATGACCGAATATACGTCTCTTCTCTTGCTGACCTTGATACAACAACCACCACTCGCTATCTAAAAGGACATTTACAGGGCATCCAAGGTGACCTTACGATCGAAGCCGGAACTGGCAGTCACCTCCTGATGATTAGTGACGAAGCGAGCACCCTTGACCAACACGATATTACGATTTCAACCGATCAAACGGGTCTCATGCATGTTTCCGGACTTTCCCCCGCCGACATTAACTACGTCGCTGCCGACGGGGATTATCGGCAGGGAATTACCTACTGGACAGGTTTCGGCGACCAAACGATTGTGCTCGAAGACACACTCCGCTCCGGCATAGGCCGAACGATTACGTCGTTGAATACCGGTCTCGGCGACGACGACATTACCATCTCCCTCGACGAATTGACGGACGGCGACGTTATCGTCAATACGCAAGGTGCCTACAACAACTATGTGACGGACACGTTGCGAAGTCCCGAATCGACGGATTTCCGTTACGACGATGGAAATTTCCAAACGGCACCCGACCATCTTATGGTCTATCTCGGCGGCCAACTGCTCCCACCGGACACCTATCAATTAAACGACGCTAACAATAGTCTCTCTCTGTTTGCAGGGTACGAGGACCAAGCATCACGCGACCTCGTCGTGCTTAAGCACACTTCCGTTACCGAACGACAGTTCATCACTAACCCATCAACCGTTCTAACTCTAGAAGAGTCATTCGACACTTCCATTCCTCTGGCTATCAGCATCAACGGGCATATTATCGAGGAACACAGATACACCATCACCGATAATTTGCTATTATTCGAGGACCTCACGCTGCAACCAGGTGATACAGCAACGGTCACCGGCTACAGCGCCCCCGTAGAAATACACTTCACGTTACCAGACACATTTATCGACGGAATCTTCCATACGGACAAGGACAACGTCGATGCTGCCGCGTCCACGTTACCACTGGTCATTTTCGGGGGACAAGATAGCGATTCCATCATCGGCGGAGCCTCCGGCGACGTCATTTTTGGTGATCGGGGCCGAATTTACTACCGTGACATAGCGAGTCCAAGTGAGTTTGAATCATCCAGTGCAACAACGGCCTATGGCTCCGGCGGACCACTCGATTTCACTGACGGGAAACTGGCCTCGTTCAGGACTGCAATAACCACCAACGGACCAATCGGAGATGATACAGACCGAGCCACGAACGACGCCGGAGAGAGACTTGCCGGCGGGCAAGGAAATGATGTCATCCTGGGTGGAGCCGGTCACGATTACATCACGAACCTCGATCCTAATGGAGAATTTAGCGTCATTCTGGGCGACAATGGTGTTGTCAACTTGGACGCACAAAAAGTGTGGAACGTAGAGTCTCACGATGCATCGTTTGGTGGAAACGACACCATCATCAGTACTTCGTACACCAACATTTTGGTTGGTGGGTTCGGATCAGATACTATCGACTCTCCTAGTGAATTGTCCGATGACATCATTTTTGGTGATGATGCTAGCATCGTAGTCAACACTTCCAATCAAATCACGACGGCTGCCTCCATACATTCACAAGAAGGCGGCAACGATACCATCAGCAGCGGAGCCGGTCATGACATTGTTGTTGGAGGTCGAGGTAGTGATACCGTCACAACAGGCGACGCTCCAGACATCGTTTTCGGGGACAACGCCACCCTTACATTTGACCCTCTTGTTCAGGTAGGAAACCTTTCCACTACCTTCCCCCGCCTTGATCACGGCGAGGACACCACTGACGGATTATCAATCTCGTATGACGACAGTATTCAAACCGGCTCCGCCGCGGACATCATTTTCGGCGGGCTGGGAGACGACACTATTGATTCTTCCAATTCGCCTTCCAAAGACGTAATCTTCGGTGATACTGGCATTGCTACTTTGAGTATCGCCTACGGCATCAACGAACGCCAACTAAGCCCGTCGACCTTAAGAATTGCGAGCATGCTGTCTACTGACAGTGCATTTGTCGGTAATGATACCATCACTTCCGGGACAGGCGCTGATTTTGTAATTGGGGGCCCAGGAAACGACGACATCCATACCGGAGCTAATGACACACGTGACCTTGTCTTTGGTGACAACGGCCAGTTCACCTTCGACACCTCCAGCATGCTAAACCAGATTGTTACAGCTGTCTCTAGCGACCCATCAATAGGTGGCGCAGACACCATTCAGACGGGGGCCGGACCTGACATCATTGTCGGCGGCTATAATTCGCCCCTGACTAACGACGTCATCAACAGCCATTCCGGCGATGACTTCATCTACGGTGATAACGCCTCAATTTCTTTCGATATAAGTCAGGACTACGCTATCGAGAACGCTAAGGTAACTTCACCAACATCGGGTGGCGCCGACAGACTGGATGGCGGCAGCGGAAATGATTATGTGTTCGGCGGTACAGCGAACGACATCATGGATGGTGGGGACGGCCATGACATCCTGTTCGGGGATCATGCAGAATACAATCCGAATCTGCCCGCCAACCAACACGTACTGGCAACTTACATCACGTCAACTATTGATGACAAACAGACTGCCGGAGATGACCAAATATCAGGCGGCTCGGGGGACGATTTCATCTACGGCCAACAAGGGGATGACACTATTGATGGCGGTCCCGGACAAGACGACATTACCGGTGGACACAATGTGCTCTTCGGGCATGACGGTAACGACAGTATCTACGGCGACGCGGATAGCGACGTCATCCTTGGTGACAACGGCCTTATTCTGCGCACTAACATTGGTGGTACACGGTTACTTTGGGAATCATATCCTGATCCATACACTGACATCTCCATCGGAGATGTCACGCGAACCGTAACCCTTTTTGACAATGAAGAGCGTCAACAATTCGAAGGTGGTCAACACTTAACCTACGGAGATGACTCGATCTTTGCGATGGGTGGTCATGACATCATCTTTTCCCAACGAGGAGATGACCTAGTCGAAGGCGGAGACGGCGATGATGAAGTTGTCGGCGGTCTTGGCAGCGATTCACTATCCGGCGACGCTGGTCACGATGTCATCCTTGGTGATAGCGGACATATCGTCCGGGACTACATCGATCCGGTTACTCCTCGACTCAATCACAATAGAGCATGGCATCGTGATATAACGCTGGAGGACGTCGGAGATGTAATCGATGTCATCCCTCTCAAGAACATTCATAATTCGGATGATGTTTCGAGCCTCAGCAACTTACTTGAAGGAAACCTCTTAGTCCTTGGTAATGCATACACAACCGACGATCAAGCCACGGATGATAGCTTTGCTATTGTGGTCGATACCGTTACGGCTGACGCTGACGTACTCTCTGGCGGTGGCGGAGAGGACATTTTGGTCGGCCAACGGGGATCGGACACCTTAGATGGTGGAAGCGAGAACGACCACATTTTCGGGGACAATGCCAGTTTCACAGCTGCTCAAGCCATGAATATCCCCAACATCATTAGTGGCATTCGTCTCTATGACGGCACAGAGTCGTTTGACATACCGAACAGCGGTGAATTTCTGCATCTGCCTTTCATGATTACCCCGGAAGTAACTACTTATAATCAGGCGTATCCCCACTCCGACAAACTCGGCGGTCTCATGTCCCACGAAGTTGTTGAGCTGACCAACTCTGCAGGAGAAGGAATTTTAATTCAACGCGATGAAAACGAACAACCGAGAGCAATCGTCCCACTTGGGGGTGTCATTCCTCAAATCATCGACAACGACCAATTGCTCGACACCTCAGACACCATTCGCGGTGGAGAAGGCAACGACTGGTTATTCGGTGATTTTGCTGAAATGCGTACGGCTTTAATCAGCGGATCCAACACACTCGATTCCTCACTCGCTTCAGTAGAATCTGAAATCCGTAGGTTGCAGCACTCGCTGGGAAGGTTAGTTGTTGACTCGACCAATCTAAACCATGCTGGGGTGGCTACTACTGCCACCACCTACTCAGTCGGTGCTGACCAAATATTTGGTGGAGGAACGGAAGGCAGCGATGGAAATGACGTGGTATTTGCTGACACTTCCTTAATTTACTCAGATATCAAGCTAGGCTTAGCAGCAAACGAAGCCGTTGGCGCCGAGCAGGCAGAAGCTTATCTGTCGTATCTACAGGAAGTAAGAAACGCGATCTCTGATCTTGAGTACTCCACATTCCTTGTTCACCAGTCTATCATCTCCAATTTGGCTAGTACGGACCTTGGCTCTGCCGAACTCGAAACCAGCAAGCATCTCTATCAAATCGGCAACGATGAAGTCCACGGAAACGATGGCAACGATTTAGTCGTTGGAGACCAAGCTATCCTGGTCCTCCCGACAGTAGGAAAGGGACCTTTCGAACACGCCGCCTATGAATCGACTTTCGACCTATCGGGAATCGAATCCCACCTTGCCACTATTCAGGAACAACACGAGATATCTGTGCTTGCTAAACGCGAGCGTCGTCATAATGCCTCAGCAGGAACAGTAACCCCCGCAATGCTTGAAGCGATTCCTAGTGATCGAAACTTCGACCTCGAAATAGGAGGCGATATTATCTCGGGTGGATACGGGGAAGACGTTTTAGTGGGCGATTCAACCGTTTACTCCATGCCAATCATTACCGAGCATACGGTTCAGGAACTCTTACGCGACCATCGTACTGAGGAGGCATCAAACCTCTCGGCTATCCACTGCGTCGAGAACGCTCTTACCATCGAAGCCCAATTGGAATGTTTTGCTGGTGCCCAGGCACTAGAACATCGGTTGAGATCAACACTTCAGAGATTAAATACGGACGTTCGCGAATGGCTCGAGAGCACCAGCCATGAGATTGGAAACTTCGATGGCTTAGAATCGAGTTACATCCATGAATTTTATGGAGGACGCACTAGCCCGACCAATCTTGCCACCATCACTGGTGGCCACGATACGATCCGTGGAGACGAGGGCAACGACTTCCTGCTTGGAGATAGTAATTCTCTGTACGATGAAATCGTAGTCACCTCTAACGGCACCTCGACGTTAAACGCCATCAACGATGTTTGGTCAGCACTGCAACAGGAGAAACTTGAGACCAAATCCTTAAGGCGTTACGACTACGAATACACCGACTATTACAGAATTAGTAATACAGAGAGCCTTCTTGATAATGACCAACTCTTCGGCGGTCCGGGAAGCGACAGCTTATTTGGGCAATTTGGTTCCGATTCACTTCGAGGTGATGAGGGAAGTGATCGCCTCTATGCGGGTAGCGGTGATAACACTATCCAAAGCGACAATGACGATGATGTTAATCACGTACGCCAGGACAGCGATGATCGTCCGAAGCTAAGCAACCTTGCAGCCATGAAGGCGCTTTACAATGAAGCAACCAAGACTATCCGTAACAACCTCGCCATCGGCATCCAAGGTGATACAAGCATCGAAAAGGCGGACAGGTTGCCTGTCGATGTCAAGGCAGGTGGGTTTCTTGTCTCGGATGAATCTATAAACTGGACCAAATATCGCGGAAAACAGAATATTGGTAATCCACAGGACGTTAACAATGACAATCTAGTTACGCCCTTAGATGCCCTTTACATCATCAACACGTTGAATCAAATGACGCGACCGACATTAGGCGGTTTTGGATTTATAGCCGATGTCTATCTCGACGTCTCTGGTGATCTCAATATCTCGCCGATTGATGCTCTTAGCATCATCAATCGGCTAAACAGCGACTCCATTGGAGAAGGCGAAGGCATATTTACCGACTCAGGTCTTACACCCTGGCTCATTCCTGCCCCTCTACAGATTTCGGATTCGCTGGCGGAAGATATTTTAGCGGTCTCGGACGTCACCAAGGGACAACCGACTAATCTCATCGACAACTATTACAAACGCGTCGCCGAACGAGCTGCGAATCAGTCATCGGTAGCCCGTGTCGATCGAATCACGCAAGAACCTCTCGATGACTTAGAAGAGTATTTGGCCAAAACCGATGATTTCCTTGAAACGTCTGATTAAAACACTCCTACTAAGGAGAGATTAATTAGACATCTCGGCGTACGTGGCCTGCGTTAGTTGCATTTCAACTGCAACGGTGTTGTTTCGGAAGACAGAAATCACACGAATGGTAATGTTATCGCCTAAACTGCGTAACCGTCTTGACCTGCGAACAGCTTTGAGTCGTAGCTACAAGACGGCTTTCCGTCGCGACTTAACGATCGACCCCAACAAACTCAATTACCTTTTGTGCAACGTCGAGAAGATCGTTGATTCAACCAACCTTATCAATAAATGAGCAATGCTAAAAGTTTGCTCAAACCAATTCTTGGATGACGTTACCGTGCGGAAGAATATGCACCGGCCTGCCAAAGTAATCCGGAATCGCATATTGAAAGTCTATACCCAAATGATGATAAATGGTTGCCAACAAATCCTGCGGCGATAGCGGACGCTCTACAGGATATTCTCCATTTCGATTCGTCGCACCTACAACCTGTCCCATCCTGAAGGCGCCCCCTGAAATTAGTCCGGTATAGGCCTGTGGCCAGTGATCCCGTCCATACGAATTATTAGGTGGCCCGTACCTCATTTTGGGCGTTCTTCCAAACTCGCCAACTACCACCACAAGAATCTTCCTGTTCAACCTGCGATTATAAATATCTTCAATCAACGCCGATAAGCACTGATCTAAGTAGGGAAGACGGATACGCATATATTTCGCGAAATGCCCGGGACGCTGCGCGTTCCCGGGGTGGTCATCCCAGTTCGTAAATTCCTGCCCACTTTTCGGCGTATTGCAATAGATATTGATAACCGGCACACCGGCTTCGGCAAGCCGTCTGGCCAACAAACATGACTGGCCCCAAGTGTTATGCCCATATCTTGTCCGGAGTTCGTCAGGCTCCTGTGATATATCAAAGGCTTTGGCTGCTCTCGAACTACTGAGCATTTGATAGGCCAGTTGCCTAAATTCGTCGACTCCTTCCAATGCTCCTCTCACATCCAATTCACGGCGAAGTTGATCCAACTGCTTTAATAGCTCCCGCCTGTTTTCCAGTTGCTTTGCATCGCGCCCGGCACTGAGTTTTAACTGACCTACGGAGAACCCCTCCTTAGCCGGGTCGCCGACAACAAAAGAATCGTGATGCAATCCCAAGTACGTGGGCTGTGTCATATAGGGATGTTGGGGCATCGCCACATATGGTGGGAGTCCACGAGAAAAGCCCAGCATCTTACTGGTGACATGGCCGAAATCAGGATGCTCACTTTTCGATTGTGAGCTGGGATCAAGTTTGGCTGGACGTTTTCCAGTAAGAGCGACAATCCCTCCATCACTGTGTATGCCGACATCATGGTTCAGGGAGCGTATTAAAGAAAACTTATCTGCAATTTTAGCCTGAAGCGGAAAATGCTCACAAATTTCCATACCGGGGACGACGGTATTGATCCTACCAAATTGACTTCGAATTTCCGTCGGAGCATCGGGCTTCATGTCCCATGTTTCAAACTGTGATGCTCCGCCATGTTGGTAAAGCATAATGACGGACGTATCACGCTCACGAGCATCGGAATGTGCTCGCAACTGCAATACGTCAGGAAGCGTGATTCCCCCTAACGCTAATGCACCAACCTGCATGAACCCACGTCGATCTACCATGCTTTTATCCATACTCACATTCTAATAACTAATCGGATGGAAAACCTGTTAAAATTAAACTCGTTCACGGTGTGAACCCTGCGGGCGTTATAATTCATGCAACTTAAACTACGTTCTCTCACGATTCGACGATACGATGCACCGCTACATCCTGAATCTCTGTGTCTTGCAACTATGCATTCTTAGTATTGTTGCTGTCGCTGCCGGCGAAACACCAATAACAATCGAGGACAGACGCGAACTATTCGTAGACGAATATCTAATTGGCTCTAAAACTGGTGACATCTCACTCAAGCTTCATGAGCCAACGCCTCGCGAAATAGCACTCACTTTTGATCAACCCTGGGAAGGAAATACCTCCGGCTATCCAACTGTCATGTTCGACGGAGAGCTCTATCGGATGATCTATCGGGGCCACCGAATGACCTGGAAAACGGGCAAGCTCTTAATGGAAAACAGCCCCGTTGTTTGCTATGCCGAAAGTCACGACGGCATTCAGTGGAAACGGCCAACACTCAATATTCATAAATGGCTCGGGAAAGATCGTGACAAATTAGAAACACCGACTGTTAATAACATTGTTTGGCCTGGCAGTCCTTATTCCGGTACGTTTGTACCATTCGAAGACACGAATCCGGAATGCCGTCCTGATGAACGATTCAAGGCATTAGGAGGTAACCATCGAGTCGGATTACATCTGTTTACTTCATCAGACGCGATTCACTGGAAAAAACGCGAAGAGCCAATATTCCATGAGGGCGCACTGGATTCAATGAACACCATGTTCTGGGATGAATTACGTCACAGATACACTCTTTATTTTCGTACCGTTCGCGACGGTTTAAGAAGTATTGATGTAACGCATTCGAAAGACCTCACCAACTGGACTAAAAGCACAACATTATTGTACGGTCAATCACCACCCCAGCAGATGTATACCAACGGGATTGAACCATACTATCGGGCACCTCACTTGATGGTTGGCTTCCCGACGCGTTATACAGCGAGGCCCGTTTCAAACCGTCTCGCTGCCTTGCCTCCCAAAGCCCTACGCCGAGAGCTAGGAAATGCCTATCCCCGCATTGCTTCTGATCTTTCCGATGGTCTCTTTATGAGCAGTCGGGACGGTACTAATTTCAATCGGTGGGACGAGGCTTTCATCCGGCCAAGGCGGGAGAGTCCTGAAAATGCCCGGAACTGGATGTACGGAGACAATTATCAAAGTTATGGTCTTTTTCCCACGAAGGACGAAAATGGGCGACTAGAGATATCATTCCTTGTAAGCCATGGTTACTGGCAGGAGTACAAATCACATATTCGCCGCTATTCGATTCGGCCCGACGGGTTCGTATCACTGAATGCCAAATACGCTGGAGGTGAAGTTATCACCAAACCGATTAGATTCAGCGGAACGCGACTCGAATTGAACTACGCCACGTCAGCGTCTGGCTCTCTAAAGGTTGAGCTTCTTGATGCAAACGGGATGCCTCTGGAAGGATTCTCATTGAAAGAATGCGAAGAGCTAACCGGCAATAGGATTCATCAAATTGTCAGCTGGCAAGGTGGTGGACTTTCAGGCTTGGCAGGCAAACCAATCCGACTCCGTTTCGTTCTCAAAGATGCCGATCTGTTCTCTTTTAAGTTTTCATTGTAGAGTCATAGAGCGTCTCCATTCACTGATTTGCCAAACGCATAAGCAGCTGTTTATGCGTTAGCAAATAATCGCGAATACTATGCAATTACAGCCAAACTGTTCTACAAATTGCCCTTTCGGATTCATTACTATGAAAATAATACTTGTACGCCTGACAACTCATTATCCCTTTTTAGTTTGAACTGAGCCATGAAACTGTCCCCCGGCACATCGTTAGGACGATATGAAATCCAATCCGAAGTTGGCAATGGGGGCATGGGCGTCGTCTACAAGGCCAAGGATACTACGTTAGGTCGGACGGTAGCCATCAAAGTCCTAAAGCCAGAACTTGTTCGCGACGACCAGGGCTTTGAGCGATTTAAGCGAGAAGCAAAAGCCATCGCCGGGCTCTCCCACGCAAATATTATTTCTCTTTACGATTTCGGAGCACAAGACGATATTCACTTTGCCGTCATGGAGTTTGTGCAAGGCAAACCGCTTGAATCCTGTATAGACTCTTTAAATACTGAGACGGTGTTAGGACTCGCCAGCGGGATTGCGGAAGGGCTCAGCGCTGCCCATCAGGGGGGCATCGTCCATCGGGACATTAAGCCCAGTAATATCATCATTAACGAACGAGGCGAACCGAAACTGCTGGACTTTGGCCTAGCATCTGTCATCAGCGCTCATCCATTTAACGATGAAACGATGTCGCCAAGCGATCTGCAAACGCAAGCAGGAACGATTATGGGTACGGTTGGCTACATGTCACCCGAACAAGTTCGTGGTCAAAAAGCTGATGAACGCAGTGACATTTTTTCTTTCGGGGTGGTCCTATATGAAATGCTAAATCAGAAGCGTGCATTTCGGCGCGACAGCGCAATTGAAACGATGAGCGCTATTTTAACACAACCGCTACCAGAAGCGACGGAACTGGAACAAAACGATAATCCCATACTGGCAATAGCGGCAAAATGTCTCGAAAAAGACGCTCAGGATCGTTTCCAGTCGATGACTGAAGTTCTTGATGCATTAAGCAAGGCATCACCAACAAACACCGAAACAGTGAACCAGCGCACGGGAAAGCCTGTTGCCTTGGGCGGTGTTCTACTCCTGGCTATCACGTTGATAGCCTTGTTCATGTTCGGAAATAATTCCGATGATGTACAAGAGGATAAACAATCCGATACGCCGAGCTCAAACATTGACATACAGCTAACAGCAGAGCAGGCTATCAACACACTTCTACCCGATTTATTGGAAAAGGTTGATGCGGGGCAAATTCAGCAGGCCTTTGAAATTGCACAGCAAGCTGAACCCTTCCTAAAGGGAAACAAGCTCTTTGACCAGGCAAGTCAGCGCGTATCCATGATGTACAACATCAACAGCATCCCAGATGCAGCGGATGTCTATATCGGTGACTACGGTTCTGACCCCGCGATGTTTCAACTCGTAGGCGAGACTCCTATCAAGGAATTGAAACTATCACGCAGCCCTAAAGTCATTATCCTCAAGAAAGAAGGGTATCATGAAGAAATCATGACGAGTGAACACACGTTCTTTTCAACGACGTTTGACCAAACCGTCGCCTTAATGAAAGATAACGAAATCCCCGAAGGTATGGCGCGTGTCTTTGCCACTGAAGCATTCCCTCTGGAGGGAATGGCTTTTGATCGGGATCTAGAGATGGGACTTGGATTCCCGGTGGCCGAGTTCTATATGGACCGAACAGAGGTCACGAATGGCAAGTTCAAAGAATTCGTAGATGCCGGCGGCTATACGAATTCGGATTTCTGGACGGAACCCATCATGCGGGAGGGCAATGAAGTAACATTTGAAGACTCCCGACGTATTTTTACTGACGCCACGGGACGTCCCGGTCCGGCATCCTGGCGCGGTGGAAGTGCTCCCACGGGAAAAGAAGACTATCCGGTTCAGGGCGTCAGTTGGTATGAAGCTAAGGCTTATGCT
This sequence comes from Planctomycetaceae bacterium, assembly GCA_002717145.1. Taxonomy (GTDB): domain Bacteria; phylum Planctomycetota; class Planctomycetia; order Pirellulales; family Pirellulaceae; genus UBA721. Next base: position 35,171 of record PBCP01000072.1, read on the forward strand.
ACCTGGGCAGGTAAAGACCTGCCAAGCTATCTTCATTTTTCGGCTGCTGCCAATGTCGCAGTCAGCGCTGAAGGCGTCAAGGAACTCGTTCGTCGAAGCAATATCAACACTAACTCTTATGCTCCAGTCTCCTCAAATTTAGGCATTTCCAAAAACGGCATTTATGACCTTTGTGGAAACGTTGCTGAGTGGACATTGAACGCCTCGGGCAATGATCGCATCTCCGTAGGCGGCTCGGCAGAGGATCCGCCATACTTCTTTGGTTTGGCAAACCCCATCGATCCATTGGATCGATCTCAGAGGCAGGGTTTCCGGTGTGTTAAATTTCTCACGCCGGCAACGGAAGAGCAACTCGCCAACGTCGAGATTGCGATACGCGATTATACAGACGCACAACCCGTGTCCGAGGAAATATTCACGATATACAAAAGCCAATTCAGTTATGATGACGCACCTCTCAACCCCACACTTATCGAGCGAGACGAAGATTCGACAAGTCATTACATCAAAGAGATTTGGGAAATAGATGCTGTCTATGACAATGAAAGAATCATTGTTTATGTTCACCTTCCCAAAAACACCTCTCCACCATATCAGTCTCTGGTCTACTTCCATCATGCGGGTTCGATCATTTCAACGCCCATAGCCGAATCCGAATTGGGTGCAGATCGAAATGCATTCATCACCCAGAGTGGGAGAGCGTTCGTACAACCCGTACTCAAGGGCATGTACGAGAGAAAATCCGGATTAAAGACCTGGTCTGCAAACGACACTCAGCAATATGCCGATTTCTGTCATAAATGGGTGAAAGACTATCGGCGAACGATAGATTATCTGGTTTCGCGAGAAGACTTCGATCAGGACAGAATCTGCTATATCGGTGACAGTTGGGGAAGCTTCAACTGGTTAATCATTGGGGCAGTAGAGCCACGTATTGATGCCGCCATTACCATTGTCGGTGGACTTTCCATGACTCCGGCACGGCCGGAAGTCGACCAAATTAATTTTGTCACTCGCGTAAAGCAGCCAACGCTTTACCTGGCCGGAGCTTACGACCCAATCTTTCCATTGGCACGCTCAGTTCGCCCCGCCTTTGAATTGCTAGGTACACCCGACGACAAAAAGCAACTTATCGTATTAGAAGTAGGCCACATGTTCCCGGAAAACGACCTAATATCCAATTCACTAGATTTCCTAGACGCAGAATTTGGCACGCCTAAATAATATCTTGACGAACCAACATGCTCTTTAATTCCGTCATATTCCTAATCTTTTTCGCCATCGTGGTTGGTGTTCACTATCTACCTATCGGGTGGAAACTGAAGAAAATTCACCTATTGCTGGCAAGCTATTTCTTTTACGCCGCATGGAACCCTCCCTTTGTTCTATTGTTGTGGATCTCGACATGTGTTGACTGGTTTGCTGCTCGAGCAATGTCTCGTCAAAAACAGCAAGCAAAAAGGAAATTGTTATTAGGCCTAAGCTTATTTGCCAATCTGGGAATGCTGAGTTGGTTTAAGTACGGCACGTTAATTATGGAAACGTTCTCAGGACTCGTTTCACACGTTGGCATCACCTGGACAGTTCCGGATTTCAATATCACGTTGCCTGTCGGCATTTCCTTCTATACGTTTCAAACGTTGTCGTACACGATCGATGTCTATCTCAAACGGAGCGAACCCGAATCATCGTTTTTGGATTTCGCACTGTTCGTCACATTTTTCCCACAACTGGTCGCAGGCCCTATTGTTCGGCCAAACCAACTTATTCCGCAGTTCAAGACTCCTAAACAAGCAAATGCTCAACAGTTCTCATGGGGCATAATGCTCTTTGTGTGGGGCTTGTTTCAAAAATCCGTCCTCGCCGACTCCGTCCTAGGTCCCGTCGCTGGACATGCCTTTGGTTTAGCCGAAGAAATGTATGTGATGGATGCATGGATTGCTACTCTCGCATTCTCCGGACAAATTTTCTTTGACTTTGCCGGGTATTCACTTTGTGCTATAGGCATCGCCTTGTGTCTCGGGTTCTCATTGCCGGACAACTTCAAATCACCCTATGCCGCGATAGGTTTTTCCGACTTCTGGAGACGTTGGCACATATCACTATCTGAATGGCTCCGTGACTATCTATATATTCCCTTGGGCGGAAACAGAAAGGGCAGGCGACGAACTCAGATCAATCTCATGTTAACGATGTTACTCGGCGGGTTATGGCACGGTGCAGCCTGGCGATTTGTAGCATGGGGGGCGATTCATGGCTCCTACCTCCTCCTAGAACGCGGAGTCAAGACTCTATGGAGGCGAAGGCAAGATAACGTTGGGCTATCACCACTTCAACAAGTGCTCGTCGCCGCATTCACATTTCTTGCAGTATCACTCACCTGGGTTTTCTTTGCCGCACCGAATTGGGAGGCCTGTGAAATTACCTTCCGAAGTTTGGTCGGTGCAACTTCACAACCTATTGCCGTGATGGAAAACATCCAAATCATCTATATTTTGCCGACATTAGTCATCATGTTGCTTGGACACTCCTATATGCGGAACCGGAGACTGGAGGCTGTCGTTTCTAACACTCCAATCTGGCTTTTATTGCTCCTATTCCTTGTTGTTCTTCTCAGTGTTATTTTGACCGGAGGTGGCGAAAGTGCGTTCATCTACTTCCAATTCTAAAAACGTGTTTCAGCGTGAACTGCCCTCTTCGAATCTTCCAATGGTCGTGATCGGCACATTTGTCCTTTGTGTTGCAACACTCGGGATCATGGAATACCAAATTCGAAAAGAGGGTGGTCTCCCTTCACGAGCTCTAAACATTTCCTTCTGGTTGAATCATCGATTTAAGCTGGACGAACGCCCAAAAAATACAACGGTGCTACTTGGTGCGTCTCGGATGACTTTCGGCTTAGACCAAGATACATGGGAAGAAGAGACTGGTACGCGTCCACACAACCTTGGCTTACATGGAGCTTCATGCATCCCAATGTTACATGATTATGCCAAAAATACGCAGGGAAACGGAATTGTACTTTGCGCTTTATCCGGCGGCTTTGCATTTGCCAATGAACGTGCTCCTTTCGCTGAGCGTATAAACCATGCAATTCGCGACCTTGATAAGCACAGATATTCTCTCTCCCTTCGTTCTGAGGACATTACAGGCAAATTACTTCAAGCTAGGATTGCTGTTTTAAATCCACGCCTGTACTCACCCACTTCTTATGTACGCGACATTCTTAGATTACCAGCCCGGAAAAACGAAATCGCTTGGCGTCATATTCCTTACGCGCATCACACCGAAGAGAATCAAGATGTATTCATCAATGATATCGACGACAAATATTATTGGAATCAATGGGATTTATTGCATGCAACGCCTTTGAGATATATGGAGCGTTTCGCGCCACTCGATTTAGACGAAGCGATCAGCCTAATGAAGAAAGACATAAAGCTTATCGAAGATCGGGGCGGCAAAGTTATCTTTGTTAGATTTCCGATAAGCAGGTTTTTCGTCGAATGGGAAAATACCAGATTCCCTCGGGAACAATACTGGGACAGAATACTGGCAAGCACGGGTTGTCATGGATTCCATTTCCTCGACCATGATGAAACAAAAGACCTTTCCCCACTCGACGGGTCGCATCTTTTACCTGAACAAGCCCGGATTTTCACAAAAGCACTTGCTCGGTTCGTTAAGGACTCCGACCAATAGGTACGGCATCACTTCACAAAGATAATCTGGCGTTGGGCTCTGCTGATGCCGACCAGTCCTTTGCCTTCCTGATCCACAGCAAAACCCTGTCCCGTGAATGGAACCTCTAGGGTCTGTTGATATTTAAGCAAGTCCCCGCTACGAGGAATTCTTAACGCATAACATTCCTGCTCATCATGACCTGTTACTAATAAACGCCCTTGCCACCAGACTCCACCGGACAAACTGTACTTCCCCAGCTTTTCAATGACCGCTGCTGGGTAATACCATCGACGAACTTCTTTGAAAGAATTATCAAACTCCACGAGGAAGGTTTCGTGATTAACCTCTCCGTAAAGGGCAAAATTACACAACCAGCGATTACCTCTTCTGATGATCCAGGTTAAACTTCCTCCGTAATTCCCAAAGTCATGCCATGTACTCAGCTCCATCGTATCCGGATCCAGCACCTTAACTTCACTGCGTTCAGGCGTTGATGGGTAATTTGAATGGGCGCACAGCAGCTTTCCTTTCCATACAAAACCGCTATTCAAGTGTACAGCGTCTCCCTTGCTAGTGCCTTTCGATTCACCTGTGACACGATCGTATTTGGCAATTTCACCACTGTTGATCGCGTACACATACCCATCATGAGTCGCAGCGGCTTGCACTGCTTGCGGCGAGCTAAGCCTAGACACCTCGTGAAACTCAGCTCCCCAGACACCAGGAATTACAATTCCTGGCAACACGAGCCCTATCAGTATTTGATATATCCGCACGGTTACTTCTCCAACTTAAAATTCTGACGATAGATCGCTCTGCTCAATTCAGGGGTCATGAAATCGGTAACTACGCAGCCCAACCGCCGCTGATTGGAATGCCCGAGAAATTCTATCAACTTCGGGTTAATAGCGTCGCTAATCGCTTCAATATTTGGAAGGCCTAACACGTTTTTTACATAACCACTCGTGAAATTCAGATGGAGGATTCTTTCATCGTCTATGTTTTTGGCCTGATGCAAAGCATCCTTCACTAGCGACCATTTAGCAGAAGCGTTAGGCAATTCAAAACGATCCTGAACAAATAGCTGTCTACCCTGATAAGCCCCACTGTGTCCCCAATTCGTCGCGTCAATTCCCAGATCCGGTTTGGTAGGAAAACGCCGCAACAAGACGACTTTACCTCGCACCTCCTTCAACTGAGGTAGATGGCCTTTCGTAAAATATAGACCGCCTGAATTCTCAATATACTGTCGAACTGTTTGATCAAAGGGCTTACTTATTCTCCGAGGCGAGTTTTCCTGCTTCAGGGTGACCAGGAGCACTTCCTTATCGTGCTTCTTGAGAAAGGTCCGCATGACGTTTTCTATTTCATCATACGATTGTTTCTGAAATACAGGTCCGTGATAGATGGTAAAGCGGTCATCTTCGTGCCGACAACGAATATCGAAAAACCTAACTCCTGATTCAAGTTGGTCGGCAATCGTCATGGTTTGACAAGCGGCGGTTCCGGCGATTGGTTCGTACAGTGCGCCGCTATTATGTGTACCGGGAATAGACAAGTCGCTAATCCATGTCGTATCTGACAGCTGTGACATCCATGAGCGTCCAGTCGGGTTGCGAGTAATTTCCTGCCCCAGGGCACAAACCGCCACAAAACAGCTGAAGCTACAAAACACCAAATGTCTTATCATCAACTTTGACCTAATCCCTTCCCATACATACGATCAATCACTACTTCCACCCAATACAGACGAAAAGATATTACTGCTTTCCTGCCATCACGTTGCAGTATAATGAACCCCTGTAGACGCGATACGACCATTGTAAAAGATGTCCCATGGCCTGTTTAACGAATTGCCTGCTTATCCTTGTATTTCTGAATGCACAAATCGCTGCTTCCGAGGCCGTTGACTACACTACTGACATCAAACCAATTCTGGTCCATAAATGCTATGCCTGTCACGGGGTATTGAAACAGCAGGGAGGCCTGCGGTTGGACACAGGAAAGTCCCTAATCGAAGGTGGACAATCGGGCGCGACTATCAACTTAAACAATCCTCTTGAGAGTTTATTACTTTCGGTTCTAACCGGAGAAGCCGGGTTTAGAATGCCACCAGAAGACGAAGGCTCCCACCTTTCCGCCGACGAATTAGATCTTTTTCGAAATTGGATCTCTCAGGGCGCAAGAGTACCCGATGACGAAGAACCGCAGGCAGACCCTAAAGCATGGTGGTCATATCAACTGATTAGCCGACCAGCGATCCCCGGGACCGAGTCTGACTGGGCTCGCAATGCGATCGACCGTTTTATCGACCAGACGCGTCGACAACAACAGTTAAGCCATATGGACGAAGCCAGTCGAGAGCAATGGATTCGACGTGTCTATATTGACCTCATAGGCCTGCCACCAACTCGAAAGGAGTTACACGCCTTTCTAGGTGACGACAGCCACCATGCCTACGAAAAAGTTGTGGATTCATTACTCAGCAGGCCTCAGTACGGAGAACGTTGGGGACGCCACTGGATGGATATTTGGCGTTATAGCGATTGGTACGGTAGCCGGGCGATTAACGAAATCAGATACAGCCAACGACACATCTGGCGTTGGCGTGACTGGATAGTCCGATCACTAAACGAAGACAAAGGGTATGACCAAATGGTGACGGAAATGCTGGCCGCTGATGAAATCGCCGGCCAAGACAAGGATACTGTCGTTGCGACAGGCTACCTCGGGCGTAATTGGTACAAGTTCGATCGCAATGTTCGGCTTTTCGATACAGTTGAACGCACGGCCGAAGCGTTCCTTGGGCTTACCCTACGCTGTGCCAGATGTCACGACCACAAATATGACCCTATTACTCAGGAGGAATACTACAGGTTTCGAGCATTTTTTGAGCCGCAATACGTACGGACGGATCCGGTTTCTGCCCTATCCGACACCCAAAAGGATGCCACATTAGGCCCATACCCGGATGATGGACTACCAGTGGTGTTTGATCACGAACCGGAAAGGCCAACCTATCGATTCAATCGAGGCGATGACCGTTTCCCAGATGAGTCCAAGGTATTAAAACCTGGAGTTCCCAAAGCTCTAGGCGGTCCTGAACTTGAGATAATACCCATCACTCTTCCTGCCGAAGTTTGGTATCCGATTCTACGTGAAGGTGTGCGAAACACACTTCTTGAAAAAGCAAAGGCAACGATTGAAGACACTCAGGCTAAATTAATCGAGGCAAAGGAGGATCTACGATCGCTCGACCTTCGAATCAAAGAACTTCAGGCAACAAACGATCCTGACGCCGTTTTAGAGGAAATCTTTATACACGAGAATTTCCTCGAAGCCGATCCTAACCGTTGGGAGATCGTTAAGGGTAACTGGAAATATGAAGATGGTCATCTCACCCTTAAGGACGTGACTAGCTTTGCTACAATTGCAACGAAAGCGAATCATCCGCGTGATTTTACTGCACACCTAAAATACAAAACGCTTGAGCGCGGTAGTTATCGCTCGGTCGGAATCAGCTATGACTATCTCGATACCGGCAATAGCCAGGATGTATATACAAGCACAAACGACAACATGCCAACGGTACAGGCATTCCACCGTGTCGCCGGCAAACAGACTTATCCTTCTGAAGGTACAGTTTATCTTGACTTAAAGATTGGCCAACTTGTCTCTCTGGACGTCACAGTCAAAGGTTCCAGTCTGACTATTGATGTTGACGGCGATCGTAAGCTGGAATACGTGCTGCCAGTCAAACGTCAGGATGGAAAATTCTCAATCTGGGTTCATAATGGTTCAGCTGAATTTCACGAATTGAAAATTACGAATCTAAAAGAGTCACTCGAGACACTTCAACGCCGAAGGCAGACTTTATTAAACAACATCGCATTTGCAGAAAAGGAATTGGATTGCGCTGAATCCGAGTTATTGTCAATCCAGGATCGATTAAGAGCCGCGATTGCAGAATACATACAACCCACCCTTAATCTGGCTGAACTCAAGAAACAGGCAGTTCTCGCAGAGGTCGCTGCCAACATCGATAAAGCTGAACTCGAGATTATGCGAATTCAACGATTACCCCAGACTGCAGACACATTAATGGAACTTGAAAACGCCAATAAAGATCTGGATACTGCCAGAGCGAAACTCGAAAATCCCGGCGATAAGTATTCAGCTCTTGGACTCCAACACTCGAAGACAAGCACTGGCCGACGAGCAGCGTTAGCTCGTTGGATCACGCATGCATCTAACCCACGAACGGCAAGAATTGCCGTCAATCATCTATGGGGCCGTCATTTCGGCACTCCATTGGTTTCAACCACGGAAAACTTTGGCCTCAATGGTAAAACCCCGTCACATCCAGAACTTCTAAACTGGCTCGCAGCGGAATTGGTGTCAAACAACTGGCAAATGAAACATATTCACAAGTTAATTGTCCTTTCGGCGACGTACCGACTGTCTTCACGGACCGACCCTGCAATGATGAAGCAGGACCCAGATAATCGATATTACTGGCGTATGAATTCGAGACGAATGGAAGCCGAAGTGGTACGTGACTCTGCTTTGTATTTAGCCGGGCAAATTGACCTTATGCTTGGCGGTCCGGAGATCGATCAAAAGTCAGGAGAAACAAACTTCCGCCGAAGCCTATACTTCCGAAACACTCCAAATGAAAAGATGGATTTTCTGGAAGTGTTTGACGTCGCTGATCCGAATTCCTGTTATCGTCGAAAACAAAGTGTAGTTCCTCATCAGGCTCTGGCCAAAATGAATAGTGCACTGATGCAAAACAGTGCCAAACTCATAGCCTCTCGTCTTTCAGGCGATGACGAGACCTTTATCCGTTCCGGTTTCGAGACGGTGCTCAACAGGGAACCAACTCAGGCAGAAATGAAGCTATGTGAACAATTTCTGAACGATCAACAGGTAACGCTAACAGATGGCACCGCAGTTAAGTTCCCCAATAGCTCCGCGACGATTAAAGCACCCGCTACTGCCCCCCATGCCCGTGCCAGAGAAAACCTGATCCACGTACTACTTTTACACAATGATTTCGTGACAGTGAGATGATGACTAATTACCCCACACCTAAAAACCCGCCTGATCGCCGGCAATTCCTGGCGGACTGTGGACTTGGCTTTACCGGCCTGGCATTAGGGTCGGTCTTGGCCCGTGATTCAAACGCGATCGATAATCTGCGTTTACCTCATGTAGCCGCTAAAGCCAAAAGTGTAATTTGGTTTTTCATGAACGGCGGGACCAGTCACCTTGAATCGTTCGACCCCAAACCTGCTCTGAATAAATACGCCGGATTAACAATCGATGAGTCGCCTCACAAAGACGAAATCCTGAACTCTCCATTCTACCGAAAGAATGTCCGCGACTTTTCCGGGGTTCCACGCGATTTGATGCCAAAGCTTTATCCTTTACAGGTAGGCTTCCGAAAATGGGGGGGAAATGGAATCGAAGTTAGTAACTGGTTCCCTCATATTGCCGGATGCATCGATGACATCGCCATCGTCCGTTCAATGTGGACCACCGATAACGATCACGCGGCTCAACTGCAATTCCATACCGGGCGGCATATCTTCGATGGCTTCTACCCATCTATCGGATCCTGGGTTCATTATGGACTTGGAAGCCTCAACGATAATCTTCCTCAATTTGTAGTGATGGGACCTCCTCCCGGCGACTGTTGCGGAGGAGTCGGAGCGCACGACGGTAGCTATCTGGGGCCTGAACACTCCGGTGTGCGAATGGCAATCGACCCGAAGAACCCTCTGGCATTCGGAACTCCTGGAAATCACGTCAGCAAACGCGAACGTCGCCAGCAATTAGATTTATTGCGGGATTTGAACGAATTGACGGCCATCAAATATCCCGACGACTCTGAATTACGAGCACGCATAAAGTCACATGAATTAGCTTTTCGAATGCAGATGTCCGTCCCCAAAGTCGTTGATTTCGCACAGGAAACAGAAGCCACCCTCAGCCTCTACGGTGTCGACCAACAGGAAACTCAGGCATTCGGCCAACAAGCATTGGCAGCCCGTCGATTGGTAGAACAGGGCGTTCGCTTTGTTCAAATTTACGATGGTGGGGGTGGTGGAGGTGGATGGGATGCGCATAGCAAGCTAAAGGACAATCATACGCGAAATTGCAAGCGGGTCGATAAACCCATTGCAGGTCTCATCAATGACCTTAAGCAACGAGGCCTTCTGGATGAAACGTTGGTTGTGTGGGCAACCGAGTTTGGGCGGACACCAGGTGCCGAACGTTCTGACGGCCGTGACCATCACCCATACGGTTTCTCAGTTTTTATGGCCGGTGGCGGTCTAAAAGGAGGAATCGTTCATGGAGCAACTGATGAGCTTGGCTTTCACGCAGTACAAGACCGGCACTATGTCACTGATATACATGCGACGATCCTCCACCAATGTGGTCTGGATTCGCGCAGACTAGAAGTCCCTGGGCAGAAACGTCTGGATATTGATCATGGCGTGCCGATCATGGATATCATTAGCTAACTCCACAACATTCTACGTACTAATCCACCGAGAGACAAACCATGCGTTTCATTCCATTTCTATTGACGCTCATCGCCATCTTTTGCCCTTACTCCATCAGCGCAGGACAGATTACGCCTCCCAATGTGATTGTCATACTCGTTGATGACCAGGGGTATTATGATCTTGGATGTTATGGGGCGACTGAGGTTAAGACGCCAAACATCGACGCAATGGCGAACGATGGAATACTCTTTACAGATTATTATGCTGCTGCGCCTATCTGCAGTGCCTCTCGTGCAGGTTTGCTAACCGGTTGTTATCCCCGACGTGTTGGAAATCATATTTGGGTACATCGAGCAGATTCAGATTACGGCATCCATCCGAACGAGTTAACAATGGCTGAATTATTCCAACAGGCAGGCTACGCCACTGCCTGTATCGGCAAATGGCATCTTGGATTTCGGCCGCCTTTTCTTCCACGCAATCAGGGATTTGACCACTACTTTGGATTACTACATAATCTTGATCCGGTGGAAGTCGTATATTTTGAAGAGGAGGGCGGAGTACCACTAATCCGAAATGATGAGATACTCAAACGCCCCGCCGAACCTGCTGAATTAACGAAACTGTATACGGACGAGGCGATCGAATTTATCACCGCCAACCAATCAAAACCGTTTTTTCTTTATCTGCCTCACACCATGCTTCATGTGCCACTTGGCGTTAGCGAAGAATTCAAAGGCAGCTCTCAGTGGGGAGAATATGGCGATGCGATTCAGGAACTGGACCATCATATAGGACGACTCCTTGCGACGATAAAGAATCTTAAACTCGATCAAAATACGATCGTTATATATGCTTCAGACAATGGTCGTGGCCCTGGAAGAAATCCTTCACAACCATTGCGTGGCAATAAACTGACAACCTGGGAGGCCGGAATCAGAGTACCTGCTGTCATCTGGGGTCCGGGCCGAGGAATTCAAACCGCAACGAAATCACAAACTCCAATACGTGCAATGGATTGGTTTCCCACTCTTGCAAGCCTCGCAAATATCAAGGTCCCTGAAAGTCTCGTAATCGACGGGCGTGACGTAAGTCCCGTACTACTGGGAGATACAGCAAGTGTCCCCGCTGCCGCCATGAAGAAATCTATCAACGCCGCACTCCCTCTGAATCGCAGATGGGACCCGGATGGCGAATGGGCCCCAATCATACAACGCCATGAATATAACGACGCATTTTTTTATCACGGCAGTGAAGGCACATTAGCCGCTGTACGATGGAATAATTGGAAGCTTACCATCAATCCCAATTTAACTCTTTACGACTTGCATAAAGATCCGGGCGAATCCATGCCTGTAAGGAACAGGGAGGTCATGCGAAAGCTGCGCGGCATGGTAGTCCTGTTTCAGGAAGAAATGCGATTAGACGCGCGGGAGGCAGGAATCGCCACACTCCCTAGGTCCGCCGACTTGCCCACCAGGATATCCCAACCGACTATTGACTCGCTTCACGAAAAAAGAAACGTCACCTACGCAGCGTATGGCAATCGAACATTGCAAATGGATATTTACCGCCCCAAAGGGACATGGGGTAAGCTACCCGCGATAGTGTGCATTCATGGCGGTGGGTGGGCCAAGGGCGGTCGACTTAACCACGCTAATATTGCTAAGGCCATCGCCTCTCATGGATTTGTCACCGCCACCATTTCATATCGGTTGAGTGGTGAAGCTCAATTTCCAGCTCAAATATACGACTGTAAGGCTGCAGTACGTTTTCTTCGAGCTCACGCCGACGAACTTGGAATTGACTCACAACACATCGGAGCGATCGGCCTATCTGCAGGTGGCCATCTGACTGCTTTGCTCGCGACTACTGGCAACGTAAAGTCACTGGAAGGCAACGGTGGCAACCCCGATTTCAGCAGTGCCATCCAGGCCGCCGTGCCGATGGGCGCTCAGACCGACTTCCTATCAGAACGAGTCCGGAATGTCGCTGCATCTAAGGAAAAGGGCAACATCTGGCGACAGTTTCTTGGCGGAACGCAACAAGAACAACCCGAAACCTACAAATTAGCATCTCCCATCGAGCACCTGACTGCTAAAACTCCGCCAATTTGGTTCATCACAGGTGAGCTTGATGACGCAAGTACTCACGCAACGATGTTTCGCAACAAAATGGAACAACTCCACAATGAATCCGGGTTAACCCTTATCGAGAGTGCTCCACACGGATTCCTCCACAAACAAGGATGGTTTGATCAGGCAATTGAAAAAGCTGTCGAACACTTCAAGACACAGCTTGTGAAATAATACCACACTCGATTTGACAGATTGATTCTTAAGCAAACAACCGGGCCAACTCAGCCTGATGACGCCTCGGATGGCTCTTAGTGAATCAACCTAAGACATCATGTAACACATTGCCATGGACGTCCGTCAGGCGAAAATCCCTCCCGGCATGTCGGAACGTAAGTCGTTCATGATCCAAACCTAATTGATGAAGAATCGTTGCGTGCAAATCATGGGTATGCGCCGAGTCCTCCTGTGCCATAATTCCATACTCATCGGAGACACCATAGGCGTGCCCTCCCTGAACTCCCCCACCTGCCAACCAGGATGTGAAACAGAAATTGTGGTGTTCGCGACCGGCGTGAGTGGCACTCATATTGAAAGGAGTTCTACCGAATTCTGTGGTCCAAACGATCAACGTCCGTTCCAGCATTCCTCTTTGCTTGAGATCCTTGATCAAGCCAGCCATCGGCTTGTCTACATTTTTTGCAAGTCGCGCATGATCCGCCATGTTTCCATGCGAATCCCAGTTGCTGTTCGAACCAACGTCAATAAGTTCAATGAAGCGGACGCCTCGTTCAACCAAGCGACGAGCCATTAAACATTGCCACCCAAACCCGCTGGTTGCCCCCGGAGTCATCCCATACAAATCTAAAGTCGCTTGGCTTTCCTGGGACACATCAAAGGCCTCTGGTGCGGCAATTTGCATACCAAAGGCTGTTTCAAATGATTTGATTCTCGCATCAACAGCCGCGTCAGGTGCGCGGTTTGCCTGATTGCTTCCATTTAACTTGCGTAATAAGCCAAGCTCAAGCGACTGAAGTTGCCGTGACGAAACGCGGGGTTCTACATTTTCAATCGGATCTAAACCGGGAATTACATGGGTTCCCTGGTGACACCCGGGCAGGAAATCACTGGCCCAAGTCTGCGCGCCGGCATAGGGCGCATGAGGAGCCAACACCATAAACGATGGTAAATTCTGATTGACCGTCCCTAAACCGTAACTTACCCAGGCCCCTAAACTCGGTCGAGCAAATTGGGCGGAGCCTGTATGAGCCGCCAATGTTCCTTTGTCGTGACCATCGCTGTCACAATGCATGGAATTTAGAACGCAAACATCGTCAATCACTCCACCTAAGTGCGGGAATAAATCGCTCACCCACACTCCGTTTTCGCCGTATTGTTTGAAAGCCCAGTGTGGCTTGATAAGAAATCGTTCAAACTCCCCTGACTTGTTCAGCCAACGGGAGGCGAGGATCGACTTGCCGTGATCTCTGATCAAAGCAGGTTTATAGTCAAAGGAGTCGATATGCGACACGCCACCAGTCGCATAGATAAAGATCACATTATCCGCCTTGGGAGCGAAATGAGTCTTTTTTGCACTGAGGGGATCTGAAACGTCTGCAGCGACTTCTCCTGCCATCCCTGCAAACGCGGTCATGGCAAAACCACCCGACGCGGACCGTAAGAATTCTCGTCTATTTCTTTGCATGTTAGGTATCAAGCCGATTCAGTTAGTCCACAAACAGAAAATTATTACTCGTCAGCATGACTCGGGAAAACGCTTCCCAGACGCTTTGTTCAATTTCGCCGGCGTCCTGCTTTATCAATTCAGTGCGATACGATTCAAGAAAGACGTTCGCAAACTGCATATCTACATCTGTTGCGTTTAAGCCATGAACAAGCTCGAAGGCATACTTCACGCGTTCTTCATCACTTTCATACTTTTCCAGAATTCTGGTTGCCAAACCCTGCGCCTGGGCATGAACAAATTCCGAGTTCATTAAATAGAGTGCCTGAGTGGGAGTTACAGTTTGCTGCCGCTTGCCAATACTCACATTGGGATCAGCAGAATCGAACAATTCCAGATATGGATGCCGTCGATTCCTCTGTTGCATCAGATACACCGAGCGATGTTGCGATTCGTAAACGGCATGAAAGGGGTGATGGATCGTAAACCCCCAACTGTCAACGTCCGGAAACGGGTGCGGACCGGGAACAGTGCGCTTCAGATTTCCGCTGAGAGCCAGCATGGAATCACGCATGGATTCTGCATCCAAGGGCCGACGTGTGAAACGCCAATGCATTACATTCTCCGGATCAACCTCTTTAGCCGCCAAATCCTCTTCGCTCGACAACTGATAAACATGTGACAACATAATACTTCGGTTTAATTGTTTTAACGACCACCCACTCCTAACAAACTCAGCCGTCAGCCAATCTAACAAAGCGGGGTGGGAAGGTTTTTCGCCACGGTAACCAAAATCACTGGGCGTATTCACAAGGCCTCTTCCGAAGTGCCATTGCCAAACCCGGTTAACAAACACCCGCGCGGTTAGTGGATTACTTGCCGAGGCAATCCAGTTGGCAAGCTCCAGTCTACCGCTTCCTTCCGAGTTTTCAGGAACCATTTCCCCGCCTAAAACTTCCAAAAAACGTCGTGGGACTTCAACTCCAACGTTCTCTGGTTCACCACGCAACTGCACGTATGCGTTTACTTTCGAGCCTTCACTCACTCCATATGCAACCGGGTATATCGGCTTGGCAGTCAGACGTGCCTTAGCTTCCTCTAACTCCGAGAGCTGTTTATCAATCTGGGCTACACGAACAGCATCAGCATCCGATATTTCAGCTACCGCCACCTTCTTCCCAACTGGGAGCAATTCCACGTCTATCAAGGCAACGTTGTCTATGTCGCGGATCAATACCGGACCTTCCTCGTGCCCGAAACCGTCACAAATAAAGCAATCGGCGATACCATTCCAACCAGGCGCCGTTTTTTTTCCGGCAAATGCTACCGAAGAATCCGTTGCGTTTACCGTACCTCTATAAATTTTGTCAGTCGAATCAATTTCGATTTGCAACGAATACCATTTCCCAGGCGTAATAGAGGCGACTCCTTCCCATTCGGATCCATTCCTCAAGAACAATCGGGACGAACTTACACTAAATTCAACAGCCAAGGACTGAACCACGCCTTGTCCGAGATAGAAGCGAGTAACTCCCTCTTTGGAATCCGCTGCTATGCGGAAATCAAGATTGAAGTACATTTTGGGATTCGAATCCACACGTAAGCCCGGCTCGAATACGTATCGAATGCCGTCCGTCTTAAGACCACCGGAAATACGAACTCCACGAGTCCCTTTGGCATGTACATTGATAAACGGGCTTTGCGCATCTTCGTGCACTTTGACCGGGCCGGACGAAACCCAAGGAGCTTGCAACGGCATCCCTAGCGTCTGCTTCTCCAGGCCCAGATCCGGCCCGCCGGCCCGCCGCTGGACATCCAGTGTTCGCCGTTCGTTCACTAGTTCAGCTACCTTATTGTCGTGACGCTCTAATTCCTGTTCTCTCAGTTGTTGTAATCGTTCAACCTCTACTATCGGTATAGTAGCCGGGAACTGAGAGGGACGCTTTTGCTCTTCGCCCCCGGGAAAGGCCCAGTTTGTACTTTGGAAGATCCCATATAACGCATAGTAGTCTTCTGCAGAAATCGGATCATATTTATGATCATGACAACGAGCACATCCCAGAGACAAACCCATTAAAGATCTTCCTACCGAATCTATCGCATCTGCAAAATCCAGATGCTGGTAGTCTGGCGACGGCTTATAGCCGTATCGCTTTCCGATCGCAAGGAAACCTGTAGCTGTAACGAGATCCCTATACTCATTTCCTTCGCTTCCTTTCGCGAGAATGTCCCCGGCTAACTGTTCACGGAGAAATTGATCATAAGGCTTGTCAGAGTTTATCGCATTGATGACCCAATCGCGATATTTATATGCTTCTCGAACAGGATAATCGGCTCCATCGCCCGCAGTATCTGCATACCTGGCAACATCCAGCCAATGCCGCCCCCAACGTTCCCCGTAAGCATCCGACGCTAAGAGGCGTTCTACGACGATAGCAAATGCATTCGATGAATTATCATTTAAGTAAGAATGAATCTCATGCGGAGTGGGAGGTAACCCGGTTAGATCATAAGTAGCGCGACGTATCAGGGTTCGACGCGAGGCCTCACCAACAGGTTTCAAACCATGCTCTCGGAGCCGAGCAAACACAAAGTTATCGATTGGCGTCCAGCTCCAAGCATCGATCGCCTCTGAAGTTGGAGGAGTGACGGACTTTACCGGCATAAAGGACCAGAATTCCGGGGCTTCATCGATATCAAGTCTTTGATCTTCTGTGTGACTCGTAATGCGAGGAGCCTTCGCACCCTGGCGGATCCATTCTTTAAGAATTTCAATTTCATTCTGGTCAAGTGCAGTATCCCCCGGAGGCATCGCCAAGTCAGGATCTTCTTTTCCAACAGCCCGAATTATGAGGCTTTCGGAAGGCTTCCCCGGGATCAAAGCCGAACCGCTTATCCCCCCTTTTTCCCAGTAGGCTGGCCCATCCAGCCTCAAATCCGACTCCTGTTTTTCAGGCCCATGACATTGAATACAGTATTTAACCAATAAAGGCCTAACATCGCTTTCAAAGTCGTCGAATTCAGACTGCCCAATGACGACTGCCGCACCCTGCGGGCCAAACATTAGCACCAATGCCGAAAGGAACGTATAGACGCACTTTAGAAGAGATTTGGCGTGTCTGAATTTCAGAAGAGAGGGCATTATTTACCTGATTGGGATTAATTAAAACAAAATTGACAACCTTCATTTTACTTCACAAACACTAAATCCGGGTAACCCATTTTCCGAACGAGTAGTTTCCCGAAAATTCACTAACGTGCTGAGGTAGCAGCGTCTTGCAGAAAAGACCTATACTAAAAGACCGTCACATAACTTCTTAAGAGGCTCGAATTTCAATGGCTACCATCAAAGTGAATGGTCAGCAGCGGGACGTTTCCGGGATCCCTGCTGACACTCCATTACTCTGGGTCCTACGTGACCATCTTGGACTTACAGGTACTAAATACGGATGTGGAGTTTCAGAATGCGGAGCCTGTACGGTTCACATCGACGGTGAAGCAGCACAATCTTGCGTCACCGCGATAAGTGATATTGGAGATGCGAGCGTCGTAACCATCGAAGGCTTATCTGAAAATGGGGACCACCCGGTCCAACAAGCCTGGAAAGCGCACAATGTGCCCCAATGTGGATACTGTCAGGTTGGCCAAATGATGACCTGCGCCGCGATGCTTGCTGCGAACCCTAACCCGAATGACGACGAAATCAATGACGGCATGTGGAACATTTGCCGGTGTGGAACCTATAACCGCATCCGTGACGCTGTCAAAACTGCGGCGAAGGAGATGAGGTAATGTCGAATTCGCTTCAGCACACCACTTTACGCCAATGGATTGAGAACGCTCGACGGGAAACAGCGATAGATCCCGGCCCAACCAGCCGGGTCGCTCGACGCGACTTCCTAAAAGGCATCGCCGCAGGTTCGTTAGTCATACTAACCGCCAAAAATGGTGATACTATCGCAGCCCGAGCAGACGATCTGGGAACCGACGACAGTTTGTCTCCCAGTCTCTTCGTTGCTATCGAGCCAGACGGTACTGTCAAAATCCTTGCTCATCGCTCGGAAATGGGAACAGGCATCCGCACCGCCTTGCCAAGAGTCCTTGCCGACGAACTCGGCGCGGATTGGAATAAGGTTGTCATCGTCCAAGCCAAAGGCGATCGGCGACTCGGTGATCAAAACACGGATGGTTCAAACAGCATTCGATTCTTCTATAAAACGATGCGAGTTGCTGGAGCCACCGCGAGAACCATGTTGGAACAGGCAGCAGCAAGTCAATGGGGTGTCAATGCAACCGAAGTTTCCACAAACAACCACACCGTATATCTGAATGGCGTAAAGAAAAAACTCGAATTTCACCAGTTGGTCGAGGATGCTAGCAAACTCCGCACTCCGGAGCCTGCGGATCTCAGGTTTAAATCGCCGAACGATTTCCAGTACATCGGTAGAAAGTTTCCCATCGCTGATCTCGACGACATCCTCACCGGAAAAGCCGAATTTGGAATTGACGCCCGCATCGACGGACAAGCTTTTGCTGTCATTGCCAGGTGTCCGGTTGTCGGTGGAGTAGTTGAGTCTTATGACGCAGAGGCAGCCAAAGTAATTCCGGGCGTCATTGACACAATTGAGTTGCCACGGTTTCAGGGTGCGCCATTATTTCAACAACTTGGCGGCATCGCTGTCATAGCAGAGAGCACATGGGCTGCCTGGAAGGGACGGGACGCACTCAAAATCATTTGGCAGGAGGGTCCCAACGCTGACTATGACACAGACAAATTTATTGCTACGCTAAAAGACACTGTAAAGGCCAATGGGCAGGTAATGCGAAATCAGGGTGATGCGGTAACGGCCATCGCTGATGCCGACAGAAAAGTATCCGCCACATACTCTGTACCTCATCTATCGCATGCCCCGATGGAGACGACCTGTGCAGTCGCCGACGTCAAAACTAATGAGGCCGGTGATGTGCTATCATGCTATCTAAAAGCCGCCACCCAAAACCCTCAAGCAGTACAGCAGGCTGTTGGCCCAGCGTTAGGAATTCCCAACGATCAGGTTCATTGCGACGTAACTCTGTTAGGTGCCGGTTTCGGGAGAAAGAGTAAACCTGACTATTGTGTCGAAGCCGCCCGACTATCACGCATTCTCAAACGTCCGGTGCATGTAACGTGGACTCGGGAAGACGACTTCCGACACGACTACTTCCACACAATTTCCGCCGTTCACTGCGAAGCAGGACTCGATACGCATGGAAAACCGACCGGTTGGTTGATGCGAGCAGCGTATCCAACTATTGCATCAACATTTGCTCCCGGCGCAGATGCACCGGCGACATGGGAAGCTGAAATGGGGCTAACCGATCTACCCTACGATGTGCCCAATGTGCGTGTAGAAGTGGGAAAAGCCAAAGCTCACACGCGTATAGGCTGGCTTCGCGCGGTATGTCATATCTTCCAAAATTTTGCTGTATCCTCTTTCGCCGATGAATTGGCACATGCTGCCAAGGCGGATCCATTTAAATTCCTACTCAATACTCTGGGCGACGATCGTCACCTTGACATTGCCGCCCTCAAGCTTGGAAATCGTGGTGCAGATCCAAAAGAGTACCCCTACGATATTGGCCGGCTCAAGAATGTTCTAACACGAGCTGCGAACAATTCCAGCTGGGAACGGCACGCTCAATTACCTAAAGGTAAGGGCATGGGGATTGCCTGCTGCCGCAGCTTCTTGGGATATACGGGTCATGTTGTAGAAGTTTCAGTAAGCCAGGAGGGCGTCGTTTCTGTAGAAAACGTCTGGTGCTCGATCGACTCCGGGACCATTGTTAGTTTGGATCGAGTCCACGCTCAGGTGGAAGGAGCGACAATCATGGGCATATCGCAAGCGATGTACGGTGAGATGCCTATGAAAAACGGGCGTGCCATCCATAGCAACTTTGACGGATTTCAAGTCGCCAAAATGATTGATGCCCCTAAAGCCATCCATGTCGATATCGTCAAAAATGATGCGGCTCCGGGCGGGGTGGGCGAAACCGGGATCGGATCCTTCGCGCCTGCGTTATGCAACGCGATTTTCGCGGCCACCGGAAAGCGAATTCGAGACTTGCCCATCAAGAACCATGACTTGTCATGGTCATGATTTTAAAACGCCCATACTCAATCACATTCTAAATTCAGAACGGCTGCTACAATGCCAGCCAGTAGAAGATGCAGATTTTTCAAGGAAGGATATCCAGCTTCTCCTGCATTGACCTTCGGAGAAACTCTTCGTGGAATTCCTGAAGCCGTTGCCGCGAGGATGCACCAAGGTTCTTTTCGAATGCGTCTTCAAACCCTAATTCGTTTAGATCTTTAAAAAAGCCAATTCTAAAAGCTTCTTCACTACTCTTGTGAATCACATACGCTACAAACCATGCGCCTAAGTCATAGGCTATATGGCCCCGTCTTCCGTATGGAATATCCCGAATAGATTCGCCTTTCTCCAACTCCTCAATTGAACGGAGCTTGTGCATCATTTTATCCCGCAAGTGATTATCGCTTACGTTTGGTTGCCTTGAATACAAGAGCTGAGCCATATACTCTGCGCCACCTTCCATCCACCACGGGTTTTTTTGAGTCCGAGACTCGCGTTCCGCCTGTTGCCTGCTAAAAATGTGAGCATGTTGGTACACGTGAAAATACTCATGCAACGTAACAGATTTGTAGTCTTCCTCTTGCGGCCCGGGGTTTTTCGAAGCCATTGTCACGATAAAGCCGGACCACTCACTGTGTTCATTCCTTTGCGTATTGAGGCCGGCATTTCCTTCTTTGGCATATCGCTGAAAATTATGGCTTCGCTTGCGACAGCCTTCTTCGTCGAGTTTTGGATCCTTTTGTTTTCGGATTCTGCAATATAGCGAGTCAAGCTGCTTTGCCGCTTCTACATCGCTGCCAACGATCCAAAATTCTAGCGGGCCAAAATTCCCCCATTCTTTAGCCGCAATCTCGTACCATTTCTTAGTCAAAGCAATGTGAGATTGAGGGACATCACTCGCCGCATAAAACTCTGCCTTCTTGCGAACAGGCTTGCCCCAATTTTGCGCGTTGCCTTTTGCAACCACTACCGCAGGTAAAAGAAATACAGCAACCAATCCGAACGCAGTCACTCTGTCCATGGTTTTATAATCCAAAACGATATTAAACGACGGTGTAATTGTAAGCTATGAAATTAACCACCATACCCTGAAGGACATCATTACTCAGACAATTACGGTCGTTTGTAGCGAATTTAACACTTGGTCATCAATCAGGAATCCGATAAGATCCGAGAAGCGAAGGGCGTTCAATTGCGAATATGATTTGAACAAGGATAGCATGTCTAAATTTAATGTGATTATTTTGGCCGGCGGCGAGAAGGGGCCTCTAT
This sequence comes from Planctomycetaceae bacterium, assembly GCA_002717145.1. Taxonomy (GTDB): domain Bacteria; phylum Planctomycetota; class Planctomycetia; order Pirellulales; family Pirellulaceae; genus UBA721. The sequence continues at coordinate 56,532 of PBCP01000072.1, forward strand.
ATGAATCTACCGGCTACGAACAAAAAGCATTAATCCCCATTCATGATGTCCCAATGATTTCTCGTGTGGTGGAGGCCTTTTCTTCCAGTGAACTCGTGGAACATATAGTAGTCGTTGGTTCTGCAGATCTCGACAAACTAGATTCCATGAATAAGGTGCGCAAGCGAATCTTCACCGGAATCAATCTCCTTCAGAACATTCTTCACGCGATCACTTACGTCAAACACCGTTTGTATAAGTCTTCCAAACAACATAATGGGTACGTAATCTCGTTTTGCGATGCGGTATTCCTAACCCCGGAGATTATTGACGATACATTAACGCAAATAGCCGAGTCGAACGGCGACCTAGTATTGCATTACGTCGAAAAGCAATCCTTCATAGATCAACAACTGCCCGCCGAACGGACATACATCCCGATAGCAGGAAAGTTTTATACAGGTACGACTATCTATTATGTAAAGCGATTTAAAGATCTGCTGGCTGCTACGCCAAAGCTGGCGAAGATCCGTAAAGTACGGAAATCACCAGAACAATTACTGGAGTCCATAGGCTGCGCGGGGATGAATTTACGTGAAATCCAACAGAGTCTCAGTTCCCAACTTGGAATCAATGTTCAAATCCTCACTTCCCATCACGCGAAATTGGGAATGGACGTTGATAAACCATCAGACCTGGAATTGGCACAGAAAATACTCAATTGAGATGTGCAGTTAAAGCCTGCTACAACACCGGTGTGGCATTCATTAAAATAACAGTTGGTATCGTAATTCGACGTAAAACCATACGGAGTTTCCCCTGCTGTGGCTCAATCTAAGTATCCGCTTGCGATTTTCGCTCTTCTAATCTGGGTTGCCTTGCCAGCCATTTCAACCGCGGCAGACTATCCTCTCAAGCCAGTCCCGTTTAATGAAGTGAAAATGACAAGTAACTTCTGGCGCCCACGCCTAGAGACCCAACGCAAGACGCTAGTGCCTTTTGCCTTTGAACGCACGCAACCGGGAGTCAAACATCTTGAAGCAGCCCGAGACTATCTCAAGGGAATTAAGCAGGCGGACCATCGTCCCCACCGATTTATTGATTCCGACCTGTATAAAGTCATGGAAGGAGCCGCTTATCTCCTCCAACTTGAAGATGATCCTGAATTGGAAGCCACACTTGACGCATTAGCGACTCTTATCTCTGAGGCTCAACATAAAAATGGCTATCTCTATCCGTCTCATACAACGGGAGTCGGCAAGGAACGTGACATGATGGGAGACAGTCCCTACACGTTTATCGTACATAGCCATGAACTCTATAATGTCGGCCATATGTACGAGGCTGCCATCGCCTATTTTCGAGCCACAGGAAAACGAACTCTACTGGATGTGGCGGAGAAAAGCGCCCAGCATATCAACCGAGTGATTTTTGAAGGTGACCCGTCCTACAACAAAGGGAAACCTATTCTGCAGGCTCCGGGTCATCAGGAGATGGAAATGGCGCTCGTGCGCTTATATCGTGTTACCGGCAAACAGCTTTATCTGGACATGGCCCGTAAATTCCTTGAGATACGAGGCAAAACGTATGTGCCTGATGGTGAAGGTGTCATGGCGCCGACTTACGCACAGCAACATGCCCCTGTGATTGAACAAAAAAAGGCGGTCGGGCATGCCGTCAGGGCAACCTATCAATATTCTGCCATGGCAGATGTAGGCACGCTAACAGGAGAGCCTGCATACAGTGAAGCTTTAGGACACATTTGGGGAAATATTACAGATACTCGAATGCACATTACAGGTGGACTAGGGGCTGTGCATGGAATTGAGGGATTTGGACCAGAGTACGAACTCCCGAACACCGACGCGTTCAATGAAACCTGTGCTGCCGTTGGTAACGTACTATTCAATTACCGTATGTTTCTGCTCCACAAGGACGCCAAATTCCTCGATGTCGCCGAAGTAGCCTTGCTCAACAATGTTCTGGCCGCCGTCAACCTGGAAGGCAATCGCTTCTTCTATGTCAATCCATTAGAGGCTGACGGAAAGTACCCTTTTAATCACGGCACCGCCGGGCGAGCTCCCTGGTTTGGCACTGCATGCTGTCCTTCAAACATGGCGAGGTTACTGCCGCAGGTGCCTGGCATGACCTATGCCCATGACGATGAAGAGCTGTTTATCACTTTTTTTGCCGAGAGCTCCACGCAAGTCGAAATGGGAGGGGTCAACGTTACAGTTAAACAAACGACTAACTATCCCAATGACGGTAACGTCGCTGTCACTTTGAATCCATCCGAATCAACCAGCTTCCGTCTTAAGCTACGTATCCCAACCTGGACTCAGGACCAATTCGTACCTGGCAACCTCTATCGATATATAGATTCAACACCTACTAAAGTGTCACTAAAGATTAACGGCGAGCCCATCGGGGTTCACATTGCCAAAGGATTTGTCACAATCGAGCGTCAATGGAACAAAGGCGATCTCGTGACGTTGGAATTGCCTATGCCCGTCAGAACTACAGTCTGCCATCCGTCCGTAGATGCAAATAATGACCGCGTTTGCTTCACGCGAGGACCATTTGTACTGTGTGCTGAGGGTTTGGACAACGGAGGCGCAACGCAACGGTTCTATTTTGACCGCCTACCCAACACCAGACGAGCCGGCATTTATTCCACGCAGATAGAACACGGTTCATTCGTTCAGACTGAGATTACCGGGCGAGCCATTACACGCTCTGGTACTACGACTCGCGCACGAGTACGTTTAACTCCCTATTACGCTTGGAATAACCGTGGGACCAGTTCGATGACCGTATGGTTCCCACGCAAGAAGGAGATGACTGTTTTTGACCCTCACATGCTACCCAAAGAGAGTGTCTTTAGTGATTTAACAGCCTCCCATACCTCTAAACTTGATACCGTCAATGCAATCGGAGACGGCAAAGAGCCTGAATGGTCCAGCGGCAATAAAGTCCCTCGCTGGACAAGTCGAGGGCAGAACGGAAAGGACCAATGGGTCGAAGCCCGATTCCCAGCGTCGAAGGACATACGCAGCATTGGTGTATTTTGGATGCAGGATCTGTTTGACGTTAAGTTTCCTAAGCAGTGGTCCCTTGAAGTCGAGCAAAATGGGAAGTGGCACCCTTTCAACCTATATACAACGGATCGTTACGACACCCGGGCCAACCAATTCAATGTGGTTCACCCAGCCGCGCCGCTTCGTTGCGATGCTATTCGAATCAAGATGACACCACAGGAACAAGCGGCCGTCGGCATCCTTGAAGTGCAGGTCACCTTCGAAGAGTAACATACTGCCAGGTCGCATACTTTCATGAACAGAACATTTCTTTTCGTTGCTCTATTGCTCCACGTTCCAGGACCCTGTCATGCGACTGGCGGTACCGAGGCGGAGCAGCCCAATTTCCTTTTCATCTGTGTAGACGACCTTCGTCCGGCCCTGGGTTGCTATGGTGACCCAATCGCCATCACGCCGCACATCGACAAGTTAGCTAAAACAGGTCGAATCTTCAATCACGCATACGCTCAACAAGCGGTTTGCGGACCATCACGGACGTCGGTCCTAACCGGCATGTACCCCGATCAAACTCAAGTGTGGCACAATCGGCACTCGTTTCGCGAGCATCGTCCTGATACCACAACCATTCCTCAATTTCTGTCGAATCACGGATATCAAACAGCTGCCCTGGGAAAAATCTTCAGTGGTAATGAGCGTGAGCTGGATCCCGCATCCTGGAATGATGGTGAGGTCCTACGGGAACCACACTGGAAAACCTACTTACATCAGGACAATCAAGGCTCTGGCAAACAGTCGGCTTACGAAATACTGGACGTCCCTGACTCTTCGTATTCAGACGGCAAACTGACCGATTCTGCAATCAGAAAGCTCAAAGCGTTCCGATCGAGTGACCGCCCATTTTTTCTTGCTGTTGGCTTTTTCAAGCCCCACTTACCGTTTAACGCGCCAAAACAATATTGGGACTTGTATCAACGGAGTGATTTTGAGGGACTTTCAATTGTCGAAACAAACGGAACCATACCCACAATAGCCTTTCATACACATCGGGAACTTGGAGGATACAGAGGTATCCCGGAGGACGAAATACTGGCAGACGATTTAACGACAACCTTAAGGCGTGGATATTATGCATGTGTGAGTTATATCGATGCTCAAATAGGCAAGCTCCTGAGCACCTTAAAAGAGTCAGGTCTCGATAGAAATACGATCGTCGTACTTTGGGGAGACCACGGGTTTGCCCTTGGTGAGGGAGAGAGATGGTGTAAAGGCACAAATTTTGAATTGGATACCCGTGTTCCGTTAATTATAAGCGTGCCCGACATGGCTAAACCTGGACAACATACTAATTCGCTAATTGAACTAGTCGACCTCTATCCAACAATAGCGAAGCTAGCAAATATCTCACCTCCTGATGGTTTGGCTGGGATACCATTAGACGGTATTCTCCAAAATCCGACCGCACAAATCCATCGATATGTCATCAGTCAATTCAGCCGGCCCTGGAATGCTCGCAAGCCAGAGAGCATGGGGTATTCACTAAGGACGACGTCACATCGTTATACCAGATGGATCGACCTTACAAACGGTACAGTCATAGCAGAAGAATTGTACGACTATGACAATCCTGAGAGTACTCGGGATGACCAACCCTATCAGATTGAATACAACAATTTAGTCGGGGATCGAAAACACCTCCGAACCAAGAAGGCTTTGTCGCGTCAACTATCGCATGAACTAAAGTTGCAATCATCTCTTCCCAATTAACCCCTTTCATCGACGTTACATGACGAAATTTAATTATTTACGCTGCTCGCTTCTGACCGTTTTGACGCTGACGTGCCTTCACGACTCGTCAGACGCCTCTTCGCCCAACGTACTGCTAATCGTCTCCGAGGATAACGGGCAGGAAATAGGTTGTTATGGTGATCCATTTGCTCAAACCCCAAACATCGATCGCCTCGCAAGTGACGGCGTCTGCTTCCTAAACGCCTACGTGCCTCAATCGGGTTGCAGTCAATCACGCGCCAGTTACCTGACGGGGCTTTACCCCCATCAACACGGACAGTTCGGGCTCGCCACCTGGGGATTCCGACTATACGACGAACACACACCCAATCTCCCTCGAATCCTGAAGGATGTCGGATACCGTACCGGTATCATTGGCAAACTTCACGTCAATCCAGCCCACGCATTTCCATTTGATTTCCAGGAAATTACAAGTGCTAACTTCCAAAGAAACAATCTCCCGGATTACGCACTTCATGCAAAGACATTTATCAACGCAGATGACAAGCCGTTCTTTCTGAGTATCAACTACCCGGACGCTCACGACCCCTGGATCCGACAGATCAATGGGATCCCAAAGCATCCTCTGGATGCCGACGACATTGTGCCTATGCCTTATATGGGTGTCGACTCACCGGCACTTCGCGAGCTTGTTGCGGATTATTACAACTGCATTAGCCGACTGGATACGCTCATAGGTGAACTCTTAGAAGTCCTTGAGGAGTCGGGCAAGGCAGAAAACACGATAGTGATTTACCTTGGGGACCATGGCGCTGACATGCTTCGTGGAAAACGAACCTGTTATGAAGGGGGGCTTAGGATTCCCATGATGATACGTTGGCCGGGGAACATCGAACCATCGCGAAGTATGGAATTTGTTTCCACGATCGACCTCATGCCTACAATCCTGGAAGCAATCAATCATGAGATTGTAGACAACCTACCTGGCAAGCCGCTACAACCTCTTTTCGATGGCAAATCGAATATGAGCTCTTCCTTCCGTGACTATTTTTTCGCGGAATACCATACACATGCAGCCGCGCCCAACTACTTTCCTCAACGTTCCGTTCGCAACGAAGACTACAAATTGATCCTGAGTTTACTGCCTAACACCGAACATCCCGATTACCTCGATACAATACGCAAATTGCACGGAGATCATGAAGGACGCAATTCCGATCATGTTTTGAACATTCCAGAGCTATTGGCATCCTCGCCTCCGATTGTCCGCCATGCCTATGAGCTAATGCGACGGCCACCCGAAGTTCAACTTTACGACCTCCGTAAAGACCCCTACGAATTCAATAATCTTTCGGAATCATTGGATCACCAAAACATCAAGGCTGAATTGCTCGCCCATCTACATCAATGGCGAGTCGCTACTTCGGATCCCCTATTGAAACCTTCAATCCTTCGTCAGCTAACCAAAGAGGTTCAGTCTATACGGAGTAAATCCCTTGCCCGGAAACATACCTGGCAGTATCCCAGATATTTCTTCGAGTCAGAAGCAACGCCTCCAGCAGTCCCTCAAGACAAATAGGCAATAGGAAACATGTCGCCATGAATACCTTGCGTTCCATCATGATACCTTTGTTGCTCGTCTGTCATGTTGAGGCTCAGGATCACGATCCACCTAATGTGCTCATGATTGTAGTAGATGACATGAATGACTGGATAGGCTGTCTGGGCGGTCATCCAGATGCACACACTCCGAACATTGACCGCCTGGCCAAGCGAGGTGTTCTATTCACCAATGCGCATTGCGCGGCACCCGTGTGTAATCCTTCCCGCGTCGCAACTTTGACGGGTTTACGTCCTAGCACGACCGGAATCTACGACAATAGCGTTAAATGGCATGAAAAGCTCACAAACGCCAACTCCATTCCTCAGCATTTCAAACAAAATGGTTATCAGGTCCTAGGCGGAGGCAAGGTATATCACCATATGCCCGGGTTTAATCGCTCCTCAGACTGGGATACCTATTTTCACCAACGATTTGACGGACACTTTCAGACACAGTTACATAAAAATCTCATAAAGCCGTCGGAATTCCAGTATCCATCCGGTTTTCCTCTTAATCAAATTGACGCTGTCCGCAATCTGGGACGGCCACCTCGTAATGCTCGCGAATTTGATTGGGGGCCACTCGACAAATCTATAGAGGAAACAGGGGACGGGCAAATGGTGGCATGGGCCACGGAGCAATTGCAGGCCACGCAGTCAGCTCCATTTCTATTGATTGCCGGTATTTATCGGCCTCACCTTCCTTTCTACGCTCCTAAGGAATTCTTTGAACTGTTCCCGAAAGAATCGCTGAGTACCCCAGAGTTGCCTAGCGATGACAACTTAGATCTACCGCCAGCAGGCCAGGCCATGGCGAGTCAACGACGAGAGGATTTATTGCTATTAAAAAGCGAAGGTAAATATAGAGAGTTCCTTCAAGCCTATATCTCCAGTATCACGTTCGCCGATGCTTTGATTGGGAAATTACTAGATGCCTTAGAAGCAGGGCCGTCAGCGAACAATACTATAGTCATCCTATGGTCGGACCATGGTTGGCATTTTGGTGAAAAGGAACATCTCCACAAAATGACTCTTTGGGAACGTGCGACTCGAGTCCCGTTCATCGTTTCTCTACCGAAAACTCAAAGACGCGTTGCAACCTGTAGTGCGCCGGTAGGACTCATTGACCTGTTCCCGACCCTCAATAGCCTGTGCGGTTTGCCAACGCTCCCTGAACTGGACGGCCGTGATCTGACTCCCCTGGTCAATGATCCCACAGTCCAATGGAGGCACCCGGCCGTCACGACGCACGGCTTCAATAACCATGCAGTGCGTTCACGCGACTGGCGTTATATTCGTTATGCAAATGGCGACGAGGAACTCTATGACCACCGTGACGATCCAAATGAATGGTCCAATTTGGCCCCTAATCCCGATTTCCAAGAAAGAATAAACGAATTACGCTCTTTCCTTCCAGAACGGAACACACCGTCCCAGTCAAAAACACGAAAACCAAAATCCACATAGCACACATGATCTCCACAAAAAACAAAACAGTCTGCCTCCTGATCTTAAGTCTCTGCGCCTGGCAAGTCGTTTCACCGCAAAGGTCATTAGCTCAAACCAAACACAATATCGTTCTCTTTCTCATCGACGATCTTGGTTGGAAAGACCTCGGCTGCCAGGGTAGCACCTATTACCAAACCCCAAACATAGACGCGCTTGCCAGTCAGGGTGTCCGGTTCACTGATGCGTACGCTGCCTGTGCCGTTTGTACCCCAACGCGTGCCGCGATCATGACCGGGAAATATCCCGCCAGGACATTGATGACCGAATGGCTGCCATCGGGCAGGTGGAATCCCAGCGCCCGCCTTAAAGAAGGTCGGTTTCTGCGTGACTTACCTCGCGAAGAGTACACGATCGCAGAAGCGTTACGTGATGCAGGATACCGCACTGGCCATTTCGGAAAATGGCATTTGGGGACAGAAACCTTCGGCATGCCTGAACATCATGGGTTTGAGATCAATGTTGGGGGAAACCCTCACGGTAATCCGGGCAACTACTTCTTTCCCTATGACGGAAGCTGGAAAATCCCTACCACAAACCGACGAGCCACCTGGAACGTGCTCGACGATGGCCAGGCAGGTGAATATCTTACGGACCGACTAACCGAAGAAGCTGTGCAGTTTATTCATCAGAGCAAACAGGATGATCAGCCGTTTTTCCTGTATTTCCCGCACTATGGAGTTCATACGCCGATTCAGGCAAAGAAAGAAGTTACTGCTCGTTACGAAATGGTGCCGAAGGAGAAACGGCAGGGGATGCCCGCTTATGCAGCCATGGTCGAGAGTATCGATGACAGCGTAGGGAAGATTATGGACACTTTAAGGGAGCTCGACCTTTCACAGGATACCGTTGTCATTTTCACCAGCGATAATGGTGGCTTTTGGAAAGCGACTTCCAACGCGCCACTGCGGGCCAACAAAGGTGCTTACTACGAAGGTGGGATTCGCGTTCCATTAATCATCAAATGGCCAGGAGTCACTAAGGCTGGCGTCATCGAAAGGACGCCTTCTACAAGTTCCGACTTATATCCAACTTGTTTAACGGCCGCCGGACTTCCTTTACTACCAAACCAGCATCAGGATGGCGTCGACCTTACGCCCCTTTTAAGCGGAGATGGACGTATTGGAGAACGCGCTCTGTTCTGGCATTACCCACACTACAATGGCCATCCTTCGAGCGTACCGTCGAGCGTGATTCGTAAAGGTGCCTGGAAACTGATCCAATCATACGACCCTGCTGGACTTGAGCTCTACAATCTTGAAAAAGACCTTTCAGAGATGAACAACCTAGTGAAGCAGGAAACGGAATTGACTAACTCGCTACTGAAGGAATTAGAAGCCTGGAAACTGTCCGTGCGTGCGGAGCAAATGCTACCCAACCCAGACTTTAAGGACCAGTAAGAGAGTCAGGGCAGCCCCCAACCGCCCCAATCACCATTCAAGAATACCATCGCTCGTTCCAAACGAAGCTGTTTCCACTCCCATTCTCTGGAGCAAATTCACGTAGAGATTGCATAAAGGCGTATTATCGTCGTGCGTCCCAGCTTTGATATAGTGGCCATGGTCGTAACCTCCGCCGGCAATAAAGATAGGTAGGTTACGTGGGTCATGAGCATTGGCATTGCCAAGATTACTGCCAAACAATACCGCGGTGTTATCTAACAGGCGTTCACCGACTTCCTGCGCCTGCCCCATTGATGTCAGAAATTGATTAAAGGTCTGCAGAATCTCCTTCTCAATCAGTTTTAACTGGCGAATCTTATTGGGGTCCTGACCATGGTGCGACAGATTATGGTGTTCCGCCGTCACGCCATTAATCTGCGGTACAACGTTGTGATCCTGAATGAACAAACTAATCACGCGTGACGAATCCGACTGCAGAATAAGGGGGATCATCTTAAACCAGCTCCTGATGCGACCCACCAAGTCTGCCTTATCTTCCACATCACGAATCGTCGGCTGTTCCACCTTGGGTTTGGGACGATCGAGCCAGCCCTCTGAATCGTGCAAATCCAATTCGGCTTGTCGAATCGCTGAAAAATACTCTTCCAATTGGCGGCTATCGTCGTTGCTCGTCCTTCGTTTCAGGTCTTTGGTTTGCTCTCCAACCAAATCCAGAATACTTAGGCCTTCAGCCAATCGTCGGCGTTGACGGCGGATTTCCTGAGGACTGCCCTGCAAAAACATCTTCGCAAACAACTGTGAAGGTTTGTGTTCGGCGGGAATCATGACACCATTGGAATTGTAAGCCTGGCTCTCACTGCCGATTGTATTCAGTGCCACAGACGAAAAGCGCGTTTGATTACCGATGTGCTCAGCGGCGACCTGGTCGACGGAAATCGAGTTTCTAAATCCCCCGAGTCCGGGGTTACGCGCCGAGGACAGAAAGGTCATCTCTGTATCATGAGGTTCTTTCCCTGTCTGTTCCGGATGCGACAGACCAGAAATCAAACTAAAGGCTCCACGGTTACCCTGTAACAGCTCGAGGTATTCGGTAGCTTCGTAATCCCTGCCGGTCGTCTTTGGAAACAGGGAAGGGGAGTAAAACCCGAGTGTACTACAGATCAGCACCATTCGTTTTGGGGTACCGGATTCCTCCGCATTTGAGGCACGGCTCATTGCCTCCAAAAAAGGTAGAGAAACGGCCACTCCCGAAGCCTTCAACACTTCTCGTCTTGAAACTCGCGTATACATTATCTTTCCCTAAACAATCGACTTTGGACCAAATGAAGAATCAAACTTCTCATCGGGTAGTCATCATCTTGTGTTTTCGCCAGTATCCGCTCGACTTCGATTCTATCAGCGAATTGGATTTCCGCGCCCGTCGAAAACACGAACAGCTTTGAAAGAACATTGCGTGCCACCTGTTCGGAACTGCCCAATAGGTGCTGTTTGTAATCAATAATATTATTGAACCGGAATCCACTTTCCGTGATTCCGGAGGTATCAACCTCTTGTCCCAAATCATAGTCCACATGGAGAAATCGTAATCCGGGGTTTCGTTCACGCATCACGCCTCGACTATTTCGATACTGTTCCCGAAAATTTCCGACGGGGTCGAAAGCTTCCAAGGCAAAGCCTGGAGGGTCGATTCTTCGGTGGCAGACGGCGCATGTCGCTATTTCCTGATGCTTCGCCAGAGTTTCCCTGATGGTCGTTGCCCCCCTGGTATCCGGCTCTATGGAGCCAATATCCGCAGGGGGTGGGTTGGGGGGCAGGCCAAGCAAGTTGGACAATACATAATTCCCTCGTTTAACTGGGGTCGTCACAGTTCCGTTGGCTGTGACCTTGGCAATCGACGCCTGAGTCATTAAACCTCCACGTACGCTACCTTCGGGCAAATTCACTTTACGAAAGTGTTCCCCCTTGATATCTACGATTCCATAATGCTCCGCAAGCTTGCGGTTTAAGAAGGTGAACTCAGAATCGATGAGGTTACTTACACTAAGGTTTTCTTCAATCAGATGTCTAACGAATTCGCGAGTCTCTGCCAACATGGCCCGACGCAGTACGTCATCATATTCAGGGTATAAGTACGCATCTGGTGTCGTCTCATCAATACGTCGTAATTCCAGCCATTGGTCCAGAAACTCGAAAACAAATCTCTCTGACCTGGCATCCAACAACATCCGCTCTACCTGTGCGGATAAAACCTTCGGGTTCGACAATTGCCCATTCGCAGCCAGTTGAACCAACTCATCATCCGGGATGCTGCGCCACAAGAAGAATGCAAGCCGTTTTGCGAGAGACACATCATCCAATCTACCGCTTTGTCCCGTTTGAAATATCAAATCAGGAGAAATCAAAATCGCCCGCAAGGGGATCCTTGCGGCCTCTACAAAGTCTTGCCCCGATTCGATTCCAGGCCGGGCCAAACCTACAAGCTGGTCAATCTCTTGATCGCTTAATTGCCGCCCGAACGCACGGGGCGCCAGTCTCAGAATCACATCCCTAACATGCTCCATCGCAGGCTTGTACAAAACCGGGTAATATGGTCTGTCACCGGGCTTCATTGGCTGCCGAAACTCCCAGCCTATTCCGGGAAACAGGTCACGTGTCCTTTTCGGAGGCCACATTGATTCCAAAGGGCCTTCGACCACAACTTTTTTAATACGAACTCCCTCTCCTTTGTACTGACTGGCAGGTTGCGAATTATAGATTACTTTACCGTCGGGATCCGGATCTAGTTCATCGGCGCTAACATAAATGTAATCGTCCGGCCTCAAGTACTTCTTTGTCGATACAGTACGATACTCATCACCTTCTAAATCCCAAGCTGCAAATAATTCACTTTGCCCCTGTTTGTCGTTTTGTCGTTTGAGGCTAACAGTAATTGACGAGCGTGGATTATGAGCGGCAGCCGTAACCGTTATTCGGTACTCTCCTGGCACGGTAAAACGCATGCCGTTGTTGTCGGAGCGAAGAACATAATTGGCACCGCGAAAGGTAATAACGTCTCCGTCCTCCTTAAATACGGTCCCGCCACCGCGACGTACTTCTCTGTCCACCCACATTTGAATGTAACGCGAATTGTAATAGTCAAGCTCCCGGGGCTTCGTGTTGGGCCTGAAACCCAACTCAATCGCCTCATCTAGAGCTACGTTTGCTGCCGTCAATAAACCACGGACATGCAAGCTCGACATTTCCTGCTTGGCAGCGACCACATCAAAGCTTGCAGCTTCGTTTTCAGGCGGTAGGTATTTTGCAATGTCGCCCTGAATACTCAACAAATCGTGCAACACGTGTTCGTATTCGAGCCGAGTCAGCCTACGTGAAGGCACGCGTCCGACCGCAGCTTGATGTTGGAGGTTAACCTTAGTTAACTTGCCATCCAGACTAGACAGTGCGGCCTGCTTCAGTGCGGGCTCAGGTTGCTTCGCATTTTCCGGAGGCATTTCGCCGCGTTTGACGCGGTCGTAAACCTTTACCCAGGTTTCTATCAACTCTGGCTTATGGAATTCTACCGGACCTTCTGAAAGCTGGAATCCAGTGTCGTTCTGCCCATCATGACATTCCAGGCAGGACGATCGAAGTAAATTATCAATGGAGTTATCAGCCCACAAACTGTTGGTGGCCAGCACCAACAACCCGCAATATAGGCCAAACACGAAGTACCTAATGCGCCTCATCATTCCGTACCAGTAGATTCAGGCTTCGGAGCAATGGACTGAATATACGCAATCAAATCCAGTATTTCATCCCGTGTAAACGTATCCAGCAATCCAACAGGCATACTGGATACGTTCGACATCAATTGCTCATCGATGGATGCCTTGTCAAGAACATACGTCTTTTCTGGCTTTAGCATATTCGGAAGCAACGTCAATTCAGTATCCGTTTCCTTGATGACTACGCCAGTGAGAACCTGACCCGTATCTACCACAATCAACTGTGGTTGAAAATCTTTGTGGATTTGCGACGAAGGACGAACCACTTGCTCTAGCAATTTGGCCCCAGTGTACTTTTTTGAAATACCAGTGAGGTCCGGTCCGAGCTTTGCGCCGTTGCCTCCAATGCTATGGCAGCGATTACACGTTGCCTGCTGAAAGACGACCTTTCCATGTTCAATCGAACGTCCGGCTAGATTATTTGGGGCCGCACCAAAATTATAATGCCGCCATTTCCTAACGAACCGCCTTTGCGCATCTGCCACATCAAGAGTTGCCACATATTCCATGATACGGACGAACATCTGGCCATCCCGGTTTCGTTCCGGATTCAATCTACAGAATTCCTTCCAAAGCTGGCCGACCTTTCCACGATTTTGTTCGGCGATCTGCTTCATCCGAGCGTCCACGTACTTTTGATGCGGTTGTTGGAAATAGGCTTTTGGCATTTCCGCCATATCTATTTTGTCGAACAATTCCTTATAGTTCGTGCGAGGGGGTGCTCGCATTGGCGCCGCGGCTAAATTGCCAACATCATGTGTTCCGTCGTAGTATTTCGGAACGAGTTTTATTCCCCCGCCTGCAGGAACTTGTTTAGGCAATGAAATCTTGATGACCGCTCCCACTCCACGTTCCATATGACGAGCCGGGCCAGACGTACTGGTCCAGACATTGCCTTCATCATCAAATTCGATTTCCCGGGTGTAGGAAACTCTCATTGGTAACCGGTACTCCACGAATACCTCCGTTTCAGGGTCGAAGCGATTGATCGTATCGTTTGCTGTTCCACAAATCCAAACAATGCCATCCTTGTCGACGTTGAGAGCGTAAGGAGTTTGGTTTTCTGAGTCAGGCAGTTCGTAGACAGTCCACTTCTCGTTATCTGGATCAAATTTCCCGAACACCCCCGAACCAAATCCCGGAACCCAAACCATTCCATCCGGTGCAATATGCAAGCGACGGGGCCCGCGAAACGGAGGATTCCATTCCGTAACATTTCCGTCCTCCGCCGTTGGATCGATACGTCCAATTCGATTTCCATTAAGCTTTGAATACCAAATGGAACCATCGACAGGAGAGTAGTCGATACCGTAGGGTGTGATCCCTCTGGATTCACCTCGTCCTGCAGCCACCGCTTGCCCTGCGTTTAGGAGCTTATATTCCTTCACCTCATGCGTCACCGGATGCAATGAGAAACACGAATTAGAGCCGGCATCGGTATACCAGATAAGGCCTTCTTTATCCTCTGGATTAATTCTTAACGTATGAGGATAATCACCACGAGGTTGCGGGTACTCCGCGCTGCTATAGGTCTCAAATTCTTTTAATTCCGGATCGAAGCGGACCATCTGGCCTGACGCACACATCGTTGTCCAAAGGCTTCCGTCATTTGCCGTTTCGATTGAGTGAGGTCCGTGGGTTCCCTTTGGATACTGAATCCGTTCGGTGTCTCCTGAAACGGGATCCAAAATGACCATGCGGCCTTTACTGATATTGACAGCGTAAATGTTTCCATCCGGTCCCATTTCCAAATCATGAAATGATCCCTGGTGCAATTCGTCCAGTTCCCACATCGTAATTTCAGCGGCTGCAGCGGCGCCAGTCGGAGCAGCGGGCGGAACGAATTCTGGCCATTTGGCAACGCCTTCTTCAGAGTAGGTTTCCCTTAATCGCTCGACAATCGTATCCTGCGTGTGCCGATACAATCCGCCAAACCCATCCATGCGACGAATCATCGTTTGCCAGTCGACAGGTTTTTCCGGTGTTCGAAAACCAAGCGTGCCGACCTGGTGACAGTAAGTGCAGAACATCTTAAAGTTCATCTTGTCACGTGGGTTATCAAATTTGAGCATGCTAAAGGCACTGCTGGCAGGACGTTGGTTCTCAAGTTCTTCACCCCGAGCCACTCTCGTTTCGATCACCAGATCTTTCGTGCCCGATTTGACAACAGGTCTCCATTCATCTGCAAGTCCCATCAACCGCGTTCGCACCTTGTGATCTACAGGCCGCAGTCCGGTAATTGAAAAACTTCCATCGCTTTGCGTGAAGACCGAAACCCACTTCCGCTTTTCATCATCCACCGCGGAAACCATAACGCCCTCGACTCCCGCCCCATCTTTATCCAGCACCCTACCACCGATGGACGCGTTGTCTGCTGCAGATAACGACGCTGCCTTAAGCAGAACAAGAATACAGAATAACTTTGACTGCATGTTCACCTATTTGGTCCTCCATAGTGTTCGAGAACAGTTGTTTCCAGGACGGCCTTTCTAAACTGATAGTCAGGCAGGTCTTTTAAGGAGTAGATAAATGCCAACAATTCAATGCGTTGATTCTTATCCAACTTAATGTGGCGATGCGTTTGATTTTGTAGAAGTGCTTCCAATCTCGGCAACGAGTAGGTTGTGTTACGTAATGTCGGGACATCACCACTAACCCTATTTTTGCTGGCGAAATCCGGTAAGTGATGGCACCGTACACAGCGACCGGCAGAGCTAGAGTCAGCACTTTCGACAGCTAATTTGAATCCACGATAAGTATACCGATTCATTTCAGAGGGCAATTTAACAAGGACTCTTCCTTCCTGATTGGCCAACCGACTGAGAACACGATGACTAAGACTTTCCTGAGACTCACCGTCATTCGGAACAACGGGAATGCGATTCACATACGCAAATGCGTCAAACGTGGTTTGCCTGTCTGCATCCAGTTGGTTTACACCAACCTTGATACGCTCAGTCCCCCAAATCGGGGCCTCTTGAACAACTCCCTGATGAAGAGCTAATAACTTCTTCTCCAGGCGTTGTTTGAGATCAGGCAGGCTCTTTGATAAATCTTTTTCCTGTTTAGGATCTTTCGACAAATCGAAAAGCTGGACCCTGCTAATCCCTCCCATGCCTGATTTAACCATCGCCGTCCAACGCTCCTGAAACGAGTTCAGCGTTACAAACTCGCCACGTAGCTTCTTGTATTCGGGGGTACTGAGAGGATTATTGTAGCATTCATGCCATAGCTCGTTAGGGGTCAGCATTCTTCCGATGTATTCTTCTAAATGGACACGCATTTTCTCCATCACTTTGTTAATCGCGTCTTTGTCTTTTGGGAACTCCTCTTGTCGGAAGCCAACTAGGGTGTAGTCGCCTTCTCGCATCACCGCAACCGGGTTACTCATTGGAGAGTGCCATGTCAGGGGCTGATGACGCTTAAAGTCCTCTTCCGACCCTGTCAGTAACGGCCCCAGATCAGAGCCGTCAATATGCAGTTCAGCTGGAAGCTTGGCCCCTATTATGCCACCTATTGTTGGGAACACATCAATGGCTCCGCCAGGGATGCTCTGTACCTGCCCACCATCAATGCCTGCTGGCCAGTGGAAGATACAAGGAGTACGTATGCCTCCTTCAAACATGGAGCCTTTACCAGCTCTAAGGTTCCCATTTCGCTCTTGGCGATAACTTCCATGGTCCGAGGTATAGACGATCAGCGTATTTTCAAATTCGCCAATTGATTGGAGGTGTTGAACAAACCTGCCAATCGCCCGATCAGTATTATCGATCGTTGCAGAGTAGATTGCAGCCTGATCATCTGCACTGCCATACTCTTTGACTATCTCCGGCGGCGCAGCTAATGGCGCGTGCGGCTCATGAAACCACATGTTAATAAAAAAGGGCCGTTGTGAATCTCGGTGATCTTCAAGAAATGTTATTGCTTCGTCCACAACGATCTGACAGGCGTATCCTTCGATTTCACCAACACGCTCGCGGTTCCTCCAGAAATTTGTAGGATTCATATGGGAAGGGGCAGCATTTAAGTCCGTCGCAAACCAATAGTCAAACCCTTGTTCGTCAATCCAGGGCTTTTTCCTACCACGAAATGGTGTTCCTAAATGCCACTTACCGACATGAGCCGTCTCATAGCCTTTTGTCTTTAACAATTCAGCGATGGTGACTTCGTCCAATTCGAGATGCATATCATGCATATGATCTTGAATGACGGTATAAACACCTGTTCTCAAGTGATGCCGTCCGGTAAGTAACGACGCGCGTGCGGTAGAGCAAACAGGAGCAGCTGAATAGAAGTTCGTAAACTTTACACCGCGAGCGGCCAGTTCATCCAGAACTGGCGTCTTTACCGGGCCACCGTAGCACCCGATATCTGCAGAACCCAAATCGTCTGCAAGCATCAGAACGATATTCGGTGGCGTGCTGGTTTTACGGCTAGAGGCCTTACTTAACATACCGCTGGTGTCTCCTGCCACCTGAGCATGCCCAAGGACCGGTACTACTATAGCAATCACTACGACAGCATATAGTCTTAACGCCTGATTCATTCAGTTTGTAATCCTTGGTAGGTAACAGATAATAGTCCGATAATTACCCATGTTAATATTTTCATTGACTGGGCGGCAGCAGCTTACTTATCTTGTCCGATATAAGAAAGCATCTGAAGTAAGTAAGGATACTAACATGGCCTTCATACTTCCGCCGTTTGATTTATAGGCATGGTGAGCTGCCTGAAGGACTGGCGCGTCATGTAGAGTTTCATTACGTCCCATCCAAAAACGGAAGGCGTGGCGAACAAACACCTGCTCGGCTCGCTCGCTATTTGCAAGTCGCTCAATCAACTCGAGAGCGTTTTCCACCTTACCATCAAGTGCTGGATCGCCAGAGTCGATGATCTCACCGGAAGAATCGACGGGTTTATCCAGCTCGAATTCCCGATAAAGGCCTGCATGATTAAACATTTCGAAAGGCAAGCCCAGCGGATCCATCTTACGATGACAAGTCCAGCAGTAGCTTTCCCGTGTCACTCGCATACGTTCACGTAATGTATTATTAGGTTCGTCGGGCAACATCGCGTCGACGGTAATCGGTACATCCGGGATCGCGCCACCAATCAGTCGTTCCTGAATCCAACGACCACGTAGAATCGCATGGTTATCCATCGCATCCGAGTGCGAGACTAACCATGCAGGATGTGTCAACAAACCCAATCGCTGCCCTTCCGTGGTGGTTGCCAGTGTTCTTTCAGGCTTCATTGAACCGGCCCCAAAGCTACGTCGGCTGACGCGAGCATATTCTTTTTGACCGACAATCTCCACCGAAGTCACATCATGATTAACATTGCGGGCAGGCTGTTTCTTTGGCTTCGGCGGTTCTTTCCCAGGATTCTCTTTTTTCCACGCTTCAAGCTCGGCCGCCAGTTTTTTCTTCAGCTCGTCCTGATATCGCTTCTCCGCTTCCACCGATGCTTTTCGTTCGTCTGGTGTATTCTTCTTCCCTAGATAGACAGCATCCGCCTTTGTCGCAATAGCCAGGTCCGTCGTCAAAAGTTCTTTTAGGACATCACGATCATTAGAAAGGATAATCTCGACTAATCGATCCGTACTGGCAGTAGCATCAAACATCGCTCGATAATGAGCAGTCCCTCGATTCGATACACCAGCCCGGCCCAGTGCAGCGGAATCCTTACAGATATACCCGCCAAGATCGTAGTCAAAATAGTCTCTAAAGAACTGCAGAAGTCGCGGTTTGCGAATTGAGTCATCCGCGAGAATCCGCTCCACTTCACGGCGAACATCTTCTCTGGTACGCAAATTACCGGATACGATTGCTTCACGCAATTTCTCGTCCGGCTTGATGTAGCTAAACGCGTGATTGACGGCTAACCCAAGCTCCCAGTCCTGCAACATGACTCGCCCGTGTTCGTCAGAGTCTCCTTCCTCACCGAGCTCGGGTCTAAACAGGGCATCTCGATCTAAAAAGATAGCCGACAATCCAAGAATAGCACCGTCTTTATGCCCCAGCTTCGCTACTGAATCCTGTACTAATTGCAGGTATATATCAGACTCTTCAGGACGAGGAGGCCGAAAGGTCAGAGCCTCAAACATAAAGTTCACGGCCTTACGTTGATCCTCTGCCGTCGGATTTTCCAGCTCTAGAAGGTGAAACACCGGAGTAATCGGACGCATCACTTTTGTGCTATACACTAAACTCGTCGGCAAGCCTCGCAAATCGCCAACCATCTTGTCTTTAATCGATGCCGGATCGTCTGTGATCTGATACGGCTTAGCGATGCTAAGTGGCCCATCTGCCATATATCGCAAAACGTCGTTAGCGACACTCATAATCTGAGTCGCTTCCGCGCTGTTAACTGTGTAGAACGCCGGATAATTTTCGAGCCCGTGCTTGCGAGCTGATGACAATACGGCAGGTACACTCTTCACCGCGGTAGCATATGCAACCGTGCCACCTTGCCACTGAATAATGCGATCCGTACCGAAATACATTTTCAGTTCACCACCATGATTGGTCGGCACGACATCTCCCTGAGTCCGCAGGCCCGGACGGTCAGGATTATAGTCAGGCTCTTTATTAATCAATTCATTTAGGCGGGTGATGTGTTCTTCACGCGTAACTCGCCAAATTCGTGTCGGGGAGGATGCTGGCAGCAGCTTAATCCCCTGTGGCAGTTCACCAAACAACAGAGTATGGTCTACGAAATTTGCTTTATTGGGATCCTGGTGAGCATGGAAACCACCTTTGTCTTGCATGGCAACCTGAAGTTGGCCAACAATCCAATCCGTAAATTTAAGCCGCTCGACGGTCGTAGGCTGCTCATGATCTTTGGGAGGCATCTCCCGTAATGCAACTTGAGCCCAAACACTCTTCCAGATAGCCGAATTTGCAACCTCGACAGGACCCAAATCATGCAGTGAAAGGCCTGCTTCGGGTTCGGTCTCGCCATGACAATCGAGACAGTTTCGCTGAAGGAACCCAGAGGCAAATTGTTTAAATGATGCCTCTACCGGCCTTCCGGGAATGTATTCTTCAGCACAAAGGCTGGAACCGACAAAGAAGCAGAGCAGGGAGAGCCAATAGACTCTGCTCAGAATCATGTCAGGATTTCCTTTATTGGCCCGGTAGCATTATCAAACTTCTTAGCCAGTTTCTCATCCATGTTGAATCGATCAACGTTGGATCCGGCGGCACGAAGTATCGCTGTATACAACGCGTTAATCGGACGCTTGCCATCTAGTTGAGTGAAGCAGCCTGTCTTGAAGGCACCATCAAAGTTACCTAGCAACATTACTGGCCAGTTTGCACCACTGGTGTGTTGCTTATCAGCGTTATTACTCGTGTAAACAATCAGAGTATGATCCATCATCGATCCGCTTCCCTCTGGAATGCTTTCAAGCGATTCAATTAGCTTGACGAGCATACGACTATTGTATTGGCGGATTTTCACCCAAATGGGATTATTGGGCTGTGCGATGTGACCCAGATCATGACCTTGTTTTTCAACCCCAATTCCCTTCCATGCTCCGAAAATCTCTCCTCGACCCGAGCCGATTGTGAGCGTATTTGTAATACCAGAGGTCAGGGCAGAAATCCCAAGTTCAAGCAATGCATCATGCCAGTCAGTTTCGAACTCAGGGTTGGTGTATCGCTCATCTACAACAGGAGCAAACTTACGTAAGTGGTCTGACACCTTGCTAAGACGGTCTTGTAAGCCATTCGTATCTCGGAATCCCTGTACAAACTGCCCATAGCGCCCTGCAGTACCGCTAGGCAGCGATTGCCCTTTAGCATTTGCTAATTTCTCAACCTGAGCCAGTAAATTTGATTTGGCTTCGTGTTGCTTTCGAATCTCACCGGTTGAAATCCCACCATACAGCATTTGGTATAAATGATTTGGATTAGAGTGCATGAAGATGGGCTGACCGGCACCGCTTGCAGACAGATTAGCTACCGTCGGCTTAGTCGTCATATTTTCGATCGAGTCCATACCGATACAAAGGTGCGGCAGCAACGTTTCAGGTAAGACGTTGCTCAATTCGTGGTCGATCGTCGATGCACTTGGGGGAACTCCGTCGCCGCCTCGATATCCTCCGAGGGCACCAAAAAAAGCGCTATGCGAAGGCGTAGTATGTGTACCATGCAAACCGTTAATAATATGCAGCCGGTCTTTATAGGATTCCAGAGGGCTAATCGGATCCGGCAACGTCACATTCGCCAGTGAACCGCTACTAGTCATTCCTTCCGGAATACAAGTCTTAGGGTCGAAGCCTTGATTCTGCATGAAGAAAACTACGCGCTTCGTCGTTCGACCGGATTGGGGAGTAGCCAACGCCTTACTGGGATCCAATGCAGCCGTCATTACAGCACCTGCACCTGCGGCCATTCCCTGAAGCATATTACGTCGATTAAGCATTTATCTTCTTCCGTTGTGAATTTCTTTAACGAAGACGTCAACTCGCCTTGCTGTATCTCTGATTTTAACTAAGAGAGGATTCTGAGGCAATATTTACCCAAAGCACCCTTCTAAACGCTAAATCGGAGCCTTTTAAAGCGAGGTTTAGTAGAAAACCGCTTCGCGAGCCGAAAGTAGTCACGCTTATCAAATCTACTTAGTTTTTATTGCCACCGTTTTACGCGGCAACCCAAGACAGACTCGAAATCCGTCGCGTGAATCAGAGTACTGCACACCTGCTATCCCAAGTCGTACTGCACACCGGGCGTTTCCAGGTACATCAAAGTAATTACCGCCACGGCATACAGGATTTGTCACCGTATTTTCGCCGGCATTAACGAAGTAGATTTCCTCATGCCCACCCCTGGGGTCAAACTGGTCCAGCGTAAATTCCCAAACATTGCCACACATATCAGCTAATCCAAAACCGTTTCGTCCCTTCTTTCCGAATTGATCGACCGGCGACATAAACGCATATCCGTCACTCCAGGGAGTATTAGCTAGTGGCCAAATGGTGTCACGTCCGGGGAGAAAGTCTACCGAAGAGATGTTGAAACGCCCTTTTCCTTCCATCAAATCATTGCCCCACCAGAAGTAAGAACTGTCAGTCCGGCCTCCGCGACAGGCGTAGGCCCATTCGGCTTCGGTTGGCAATCGATACTCAAGCCCCTCCGGCAATCGGCCGGATTCTCGCTCGTTTTCAGTTAACCATGTACAGAAAGCCTTCATGTCCTGATAACTAACGCATACAACCGGATAATTTTCTTTAACTGGAATCCCGAGATTCGGATCCCGCCAACTATGCGTCTTACTTTGTTTCCATGGGTGAATGACTCCTGATTTGTGATAATAACGATCCCACGAATGGTCGAACACCTGAGTCCAACCGCCAGGCTTTTCTGCATCCGTCACATAACCGGTCGCATCGACGAAACGACGAAACTGTCCAATCGTAACTTCCGTTCGGCCCATCCAAAAGCCATTAGCAACGTTGACTTTTCGCGGTTCACCTTCATATTCCTCTCGAATCGTGCCGGGTTGAGCACCGCCTTCGATTCCTGTAGCCCACGCCTTTTCTTCCGCCGTACTGCCCATCATGAAATTGCCCGGGGGGATAAAGACGACTTCGAGAGAACTTCGCTTGCCAAGTGAAGCGCGAAGAGTATCGCCCCGCGTCGGTTCTTTCGCATTGGCAATAATCGGCGTAATCAAGAGCAATACAAATAGAAGCGTACGATACATCGGGAACCCTTTCTTAAATAGTCAACTGAGTGACACGAGGCCAACAAACCAGATTGAAGCCTAGCAAATCTAATCGGGACTATCCAATCGAATTTTCGTCAGGCTTAGAGTTCTAAAATACGCACGCACAACGCAAACTTGCGGACTACTTCATACTTAGGTGCAATATTCTAATTAAACGCATAAGTTACAACGACACTACATATAAATCCGTTACGATTTAAATTACGCCTTAGCCAGCAAGTTCGCGCCCGATGCAATCTTCCACATTTATGATTTATCCCATGATTCAACGCCTCGTATTTTTCGCCCTCACTTTCGTTACGATCTCCAACTCGATCGGTGCTGAACGTACTGCGGATCGAATCTTTCCCGACGGCTGGAACTGGACATCGGCCGAGGGTACCCGAGTTGAAACCACCGGCAAATGGATCGATGACCGATTTCGCTTTGCGGACGCAGCTCACAAGTACACAACTGAGGATCGAGCCTCACTCACCTACAGGTTTACCGATCCAAATATCGTCATACGTCTGGCCGGACAAAACACCTCCTCCTATCCGGGAACCGGACTGCCAAGCCACGGAAAGGTTGCTATCTTCATGGACGGAAAATTCGTTAAAGAAATCTTCCCCACCGAAAATGGCAGAGAAATTCTAGCAGGCTCAGCACTCGGCCCAGGCGAGCATGAACTGAAACTCGTACACACGGCAGTCGGAAACTCGGCCGGAGTTCGCGTCGAGGGTTTTCTAACCTCCCCATCTCCAATAGGTCTGGTTTCCTTAACGGTCACGGGGGAATTGCAGGAATTGCTAAACGACGTAAGAGTCAACGTAATGTCAGCAGTCAACGTCATCCGCTCCGGCATCGGCAGAAACTGGCTCTCCGGCCAAACCACGGTTGCTGTTCCCGCGGACCATGAATACTCACTAAAGATTACCGCATTAGGCTGGAATTCCCAAACGGTCGATTGCCCGGCCGTTAAGGCGGGGAACTCCCAACGAATCGATCCAGTTTATTTGCGGCGCGACGCGGCAACCGAGCAATATCGATTCCGATATCCGCGGTTAAATAACCAACAAATACTCCGAGCAGGTTCAACCTTTCCCGCCCGATTCCTCGGTTTCGACACCGAGATCCGTGAAGTGCGAATTCGCAGGCGAAATCAAAATGCTGTTTTCACACGAGTTCTTGCCTTCACAGAAGACAAGGGCAAGGCCTTTTACTATGACCGGCAAATAAACGTCACATTACCAGACGACACACCAACGGGTGTCTACGATTTGGAAATCGATATCGTGGGAGGCCGCCGCACCAGTACGTGCCGCTCTCCCTCCAGTGTAATCGTTGTGAAGGATTTCCCCGAAAACCCGCGTTTCGTCACATTTGGACACCTCGATACCTCCGGACAGTACCAGGCCGAATACATGCAGCGGATTGCCACAATGGCAAACATCATCGGTGCCGACATGGTACTCATCAGTAATAGTGTAAACGCAGCTTATATCTCCGGCGCATTGAAACACCTGCAGATCCCTTATGTCGTCAACTTTGGCAATCACCAAATGCTCGGGCACCAGCGTTGGTACGGCCCCAATCTCGGTTCGATTTCGTTCGGCCCCAAGATAGCAGTTTTAAACTACGGAGCCCCTTGGCATAACGGTATTGAAAAGGTGGTTGCAGAATTGGAAAAACACCAAGCGAAAACAATTAAAATCATTAACGCATTTGAACACAACGCGCCTCCCGAGATCTTGGACGACTTTCAAATCACTTTGATTCATGATGCACATGGTCCCGGCGAAAAAGTAACGAATATGGGCAACACACCTACCAAACGAGTCGGGAAATCAAATTCGATTAGTTTTCGCCTTGTTGAGATAAATCAGGGAAAAGTGGTGTCGGCAACCTACAAAAATCATACTACCGCTCCAATCCCTTTTTCGCGAGAACAAGTCTCTCCCGTTAGGATTGAAAAGCTGAAAGCAAATCGAGCCACGATCATCAATGAGTATGAGCAAGCGTTCCCAAATTCCCGTATCACTTTTCTTGTACCACCTGGAAACTATAAACCTTCGACCGGAATCATTACTTCTCAAGCTATAAGTGACGACCATTCACTGCTCGAGGTAGAAGTTCGGCTCAAACTTGAAGCCCAAAGTCAGACTCCGATCGTTTTGGAACAACAATAACACCTTTTGTTCATTCACTCTCACTATTTAGCACCTATGAAATCCCTGATTCCCTGCATCCTCGCGTCGTTTTTTTCAATCGCCTTAACAACGGCGGACGTCCACGCTGATAATCCGAATACCATTCAGATGCCAGTGCGTGGAATCTGTGCGCATCGCGGTGCAAGCATCTCCCATCCCGAGAATACAATCGCGGCATTCAAGGAAGCGATCCGATTAGGCGCCCACATGATAGAGCTTGATCTTGCACTAACCCGCGACAATCAAATCGTCGTGCTCCATGACTCAACGCTGGACCGGACTACCGATGGGTCCGGCCCTGTAGAGGAGTGGTCTTTGGCTGACCTGAAGAAGCTAGATGCCGGAATCTTTAAGGGCCAACAATTCAAAGGAGAGCGTATTCCGACCTTCGAAGAAGCTCTTGCATTGATGCCTGATAATATCTGGATCAACGTACACCTCAAAGGGGGTGGTCAACTCGCCGCTGCGGCTACCAAATTGATCGTGCAACAAGAACGCCTGCATCAAAGCTTTTTGGCCTGTGGTTCCGTCGCAGCAGACGCTGCAAAAAACGTGGACAAACGCGTACAGATATGCAACATGGAAAAACAGGCTAACAACCTGACATACGTTAATGAATCCATCGAAGCCAATTCGGCATTCCTACAACTATTCGGTGGTAACACAGTCGATCCGGCTCATACCAAATTGGCACGAGAAAACGGTCTGCGAATCAATTTTTGTTGTACAAATGATGCCGATGTACTGAAGCAACTATTTTCCAACGGTGTTGAATTTCCTCTGGTCGATGACCTTGAGACCATGATGACTGTCGCAACGGAGTTGGGAATAAAGCCGCTTCGCCCCATTTATCGTGCTCGTAATAAATCAACTGGTCTCGCGACTCCAAACTCCCATCTAGAGAGCCGCATTAAGCTAGACAAAGCGATGGTTTCTCAGGGAATCGCGGCTTCGGATGTACACTTCTTTGGATCCAACGCAGACTCATTGATCCGTTTTGATAAACAATGGAATTTCATTGAAGAAAAGAAGCTTCGTCTCCCCGGTGTGAACCATTTTGGCGCAATTGACTATCACGAAGGATTTCTATGGGCAGGTTTACTTAACGGCCCCGAGAATGGGGAATATGATGCATCCAATGATAAGGGTGTGATCGCCAAGATTGATGCCAGCACACTGGAAGTGGTTGCCACCTGGGATATCTCGGAAAGGCTTACCTGGATCGACCCGGTTACTTTTGACGGGAAACATCTTTGGGTAGGTGACCTAAGAGACCTAGGAATACATCGTTATGAGATGCGGGAAGGTAAGGCTATCCACACCGGCACATTGCGTTACCCGCGAGAGCTACACTTCTCGCAGGGACTTCGAATTCAGGGGAATCATTTGTACTCGATACACACCTTCGGTACCGCGGACGGACTTTTCCAGTTCCCCATCCCGGATACCCTTACAGAAACTCCCGTCAATCCGAACAAAGTTTGGAGAATACCGGAGTTATTCTCACATGCGGAAGGGTTCATGTTCGTCCCAGGCAAAGTCGACGAAATCTGGCATGCACAGGTTCGCCATGTTGATCGGATTCGACTTGAGGAATAAAGAATAGAGCGATTGATATGTCGTCTGGATTCACCCATCGATACAATAAAATGTCTAGACAACAATTAACGCCCTGGATAGTCAGACAATGAAGTCAAACCAATCCATAACTCGCAGACAGGCACTCGTCACCGCCGGCGCCATTGGCTCGTTGGGATTGACTGACCTACTAAGGGCCGATGCAAAGAAACCCCGACGCGACAAATCGGACCACTCCGTGATACTGCTCTGGATGCGTGGAGGACCGTCCCAACACGAAACATGGGACCCCAAACCAGACGCCCCAGTCGAATTTCGTGGAGCCTTTGGGGCCATGAACACCAACGTCGCTGGTATTCAAATATGTGACCGACTACCGCAATGTGCAAAAGTCCAGGATCGATGGAGCATCATCCGCAGTCTTTATCACGATAACGCCGGTCACAGTGCTGGTGATCAAATCGTATTCACCGGCTATAAGCCGGGCCCCGACCCAAACGTCAATATTCATCCCAGTTGTGGTTCCGTCGTCTCCGAACAACTGGGGTATCTTTCGCCAGAACTCCCCAGTTATGTAATGATTCCACGTCAGGTTCCCGGGACTGATGCCGCCTATTTGGGAGCAGCTCATAAACCTTTTGAGACCCTTACAGATCCCGCGAGGCCGGGCACTTTCAAAATGCAGAATTTCACGCTGCAAGAAACAATTTCAAATAGCCGGTTTCTGAACCGTAAGGCTTTGCTCAGTGACTTTGATACCATGCGACGAGATTTGGATTCTACAGGCCAAATGGACTCACTTTCCACATTTCAACAGCGTGCCTATGGAATTCTAACCAGTGATAAAACCCGCGAAGCCTTCGATATAGAGTCCGAAACTCAGGCAACACGTGAGCGATATGGGTTTGTTGAAAAGTATAACCCGATGGATCCGCGACGCTGCAGCGCCAGCGCCTTCAATCAACGTTTCCTGCTCGCCAGACGTCTTGTTGAGTCCGGAGTGCGTCTTGTTACAGTGGACTGCCGCTAGTGGGACACGCATGTTGAGGGAATTGATTCGATGGTGAATGGATTTCTTCCTCGTTGGGACCAGGCATACTCTGCTCTCATTGAAGACCTCGATCAGCGTGGTCTTCTAGAGACGACGCTTGTTCTGGGCTGGGGCGAATTTGGTCGGACACCACGAGTGAACAAAGACAACGGAAGAGATCATTACCCGAACGTGTTCTCCGCATGCATAGCCGGTGGGAAGATCAAGGGAGGCCGAGCGATAGGATCGTCCGATGTAAAAGGAGCCTTCCCCAAGGACAATCCGATCCAACCACAGGACGTACTCGCCACGCTTTATGATCACTTGGGTGTCGATGTTCACAAAGATTACCTTGACCTCGCCGGTCGGCCTATCAGGACCTTACCTCACGGTCGTGTGCTTGCGGAATTGATGTAAAGTACGCAGCCATACGACTCACACTGGAAAACAGTAAGGAGGAATGGCCTATGGAACTACGGACGAATTTGGTTATGCCGCTGAAAATTCCCCCGTGTCCATCAATGAGTTTCACGCCACCTGTCTGCATTTGCTTGGCATGAATCACGAACAACTGACCTTCCATCACCGCTCACGTGATATGCGACTCACCGATGTCGGCGGCAACGTCATTCGGGACATTATTTCCTAACTAATCGCTTTGCGACATCCGTAGACTTCAATTACCTTCTGTCGGTACCGTCCGAAGCGGTACCAGTCATGCTCGATTTCATCGCCCGGGCGAACGAGTCACCGAGACGGACAAAAAACGCTCCGCTGCCCAGATAATGATACGGCCTGTCACTGCCCACCGTATCCCATTCGTGAAAATGTTCGGGCCATCCCTTTTCAAATACTTGATGGGAATAAAGTGAATAGTCTTTATAACTTTCAACTGACACAACCCTACCACTAAATTCCGGTGACGCGGCAGCAGCCCGTTGAGCCAGTGAGACTTCATTTTCGCCAACCTTTTCGGCGGTCCGACCGGTCCCCAAAACGCCAATCACAAACGGCATCGCAGGCTCGTTATATTCTTTGCGGATGTCTTTAACAAAATTCACCATATTGGTTTCATAATTACCACGATATTCCGGTGAAAACTGATCGTTGTATCCCTGAAACCAAACAAACCCAGCTATTTTATACCCGGCCTCTTCGTCATAGGCTGGATGATTGTCTTTCAGATTATTAAGAACCTCTTTGATAGCCTCGTTCATCATTCGGTAATTAAGGCCTACATTCTCACGAATCTCATCGACCTTATCGCTAGCCAACTCTTTTTCGGAAAGGTTATACGCCCCCGAGGATGGAGGGCGAAAATTGTAATTCAGCGACTTGCCGCCCCAGGAAGTTTTAATCAGCAAGATGGGCCCCTCAATTTTCTGAGCGATCGACAACCCGAAACCATATTCGGGGCCGATCTTAGAGGGGTCGGCTCCAAATCCAATCCCAAGTGGACCTGCTCGCTTGTTTCTGTCCGCAATGGAGTTAATGTAGACGCGGTCCGATACTACACAGCAACCGTTGACAAGATCTTTGTAGGCCTGATGTTCTTGCTTTAACGCCGCGACTTTCTTTTCAAGAGCTGTCTTCTCCGAGCCTGCTTCCAACGCCTTTACTTTGGAATTGGAAATGCCACCAGTGAGATCATCAAGCGCCTGAGCCTGCTTCAGTTGCGATTCGAGCTTCGCTCGAGACAACTTATCATTGGCCATGACCATCTGTATAAGCTCCACATCCCGAGGTTTTTCAGATGCATAAAGCGTAGCGATCGTATGAGCTCGCGCGTGGCCAACCATATTGGATTGGCCGGCAAGTATAAAGATATTAAGCTGCTCACCAGCCGAGACAAACGACGTAAATAGGAGGACGGCCATCATCGCTAAGCCGGTGAACCCCATTTTCATTTTGTTCATTTTTTATTGTCCTTCCTGTTTCCTCTCGAATATTCAATGGACCCTAGTGTAGACCGTTCATTGTTTCGTTGCTTCCTACAAGCTGGTTGTCATGAATGGCGCAAAGCACTCCGCCAAACTAAAGAACGTCGCAATCGTATTCTATGCTCTTTCCGCTCCCGGTCGTCCAGCCTCTACAACAAAACTCGCTTTCTTTACCAATGGTGAGTTAGGTTTATCGACAAAGGGAGTGACCCGGAAATGTGATGTCCAATTTCCGGGTGTTAAATCACAGGACACATAACCACGGTTGGAGTTGTACCACTTAACAAACTCATTCTGTCCGGCTGCTCGTTCATACTCGGCGATAGAGTTGCCACCATTACCACCAGAGGTCATCGAAGATCCAACAAACTCGGTTCCTACAATCGGCGAATCTGCTCGATCTGACTCTAACATCAAATCGTTGACCCAGTTGACATGTATGTCGCCCGTCAGGACGACCGGATTGGGCACATTTCGTTCATGAAAGAATTTCAACAAACGTCGGCGACTGACTTCGTATCCAGGCCATTGGTCCATACTATACCGTGGTTCGGTTGGCTGGCCTCGATTGAGGTCCGCCATCATGACCTGTTGGGCCAGCACGTTCCATGTCGTGGTTGAGCGAGTTAAGCCTGACATTAACCAATGTTCCTGCGTCGCTCCCAGCATCGTACCGTTGGCATCGAGCGCCTTACCGGTCTTGGGTTTTTGGCCATCGCCGTTTGGCTGATCTGTTCGGTATTGTCTTGTATCCAAGACATAAAAATTCGCGAGACGTCCGTATCGAACTTGTCTATAAAGCTTCATGTGAGGGCCCTGTGGAAATGCCCTACGTCGGAGAGGCATGAATTCATAATACGCCTGATATGCGTTCATACGCCTTGCAAGAAATGCTTCAGGCGAAATCCCTTCCTCTTCTGACACCAGATCAGCATAATTGTTATCGAATTCATGATCATCCCAGGTAACCAACCAAGGGAATAATCGATGAGCTTCCTTGAGCGACTCATCCAAACGATACTGAGCATACCGCTGCCGATAGTTGGCAAGACTCTCTATTTCCTTACCGAGGTGTTTTCGCACCCGATTATCAACACCGGCATATTCGTAGATATAATCCCCCAGATGAATTACCAGATCAAGATCCTCGGCCGCCATATGAGGATACCCGTTAAAGTACCCGGATTCGTAGTGCTGACATGAAGTAAAGGCGAATCGCATGCGTTCGGGCATTACGTGCCTTGCAGGTGTGGTTTTTGTCCGGCCAATCGGACTAATCTCATCGCCCACATGGAATCGAAAGAAATACCATCGATCCGGCTCCAGTCCCTTCACCTCAACATGGACGGAATGCCCCAATTGAGGCACTGCCACCGCAGAACCCTTTGCCGCAATTGAACTAAACGCCTCGTCATGAGCAACCTCCCATTTCACCTGAATGGCATTCGACAGAGTCACTTCACCTACCAGAGGAGATTCGGACAGCCTGGTCCAAAGAACCACACCATCGTGTTCCGGATCGCCCGAGGCAACTCCAAGTGTAAATGGATTTTGGCTAAATACAGGAGCCTTCTCCACGTATCCGCTGACTTGGGTTGCAAGAGTTGGAATCGCTGAGACGGACGCCAGATATTGTAAAAATCGCCTGCGTTCAATCCCGTATCGTTTTTTCTGTGGTTTCCCAGCCATGTAAATCTGCCTTCTGTGCTTGGCTTTTTGTGAAGCGGTTTATTGTTTCTCTGTTGAGTAGAATCGATGTGGAGAGATTAAACTCCAACTTACGTCGCAGGCCATTGATACGAAGCTTGTTTACGATGCCCTGCTACCTTTACAGTGCCATCAGGAAGCACTGAAACGATACTGCAGGCATTACTTTGCTCGTAACTGCCTTCCACCATCGCCACCATTGTACAGTAATGGATTCCCTTGATCAGTTGATGTTCGTTCTTGTGACTATGCCCCTGAAAGACGGCTAACACATTATTGGACGCTTCCAGCTTATTTCGAACGATGGCTGCATTCTTAGCACTGTAAACCCCAGCGTCATCGAGGCGTTGATGTGTAAAAACAATGGTCGGCCTTTTTGTATCTGCCAAATCGGCTTCAAGCCACTGCACCTGCTCTTCGGAAACATTCGGATCCGTCCAATCAAAGTTTTTGCGCTGATAAGGCTTACCATCGCTACGAAAACAAGCGTCCAGAATTACAAAATGAACGCCATTGCGATTAAACGAATAGAACGACTTATCCTGACCAACACCGTTGAGAAATTCACTTTTGGTGAGCGTGTCAACACAGTGATTTCCCAATACAAAATGCTTAGGGCAATCAATTGTATTAAGTACTTTAACTATACGAGAGAGATATCCTAATTCAGTTTCAACCTCAGAAGCCGCATCAATGAGATCGCCAAGGCACACTAAGAACTCTGGGGCGTTCCGGTCGAACACAGTCTTGGCTTCGGCAAGCTTTCTCAATGTTTCCCGATAATGCCGACTGCCGGCGGTCGGCTTATCTGCATAGTGCAGGTCGGTAATTAACGCAAAATTAGAAAGCGGCTTTTGGTCCAGGATCGCGCCGAAACTGGAACTTCCAGCTGTCGTGATGCCTGAAAGTAATAGCACGGATCCATCCTGCATAAATACCCGGCGACTTCTTAGACCATAATGAGCTCGTCGCTGCTGATTCAACTTGCCAATCTTTGTACTATTCATTTTCACCCTCATTTGCAAAAGTCACATCGGTGGTTACCATTCCACCATTTTCATCCTTCACGGCCAAACACCAGATGGTTGCGTCTTGGGGAACGCGAGCCGAGACGACGTCCCCACTCACTGTCGCATCTATCGTGACCCATATCCGGTTTACAAGTGGACCTGCGTCCTTAGTGTATTGCAGTGACGCCGACGCTACCTTCGTCCCTTGAGCAATATGTGCGTAAAAGACAGAGTCTTCCATCGTCGTCCCAGCAATTCTGCAAAGCGGTTGCCGATCCAATAACTTTTGATCAATAAATCGATAAATCTCGGGTGGTGCCCAACCTGCCTGGTGACTATGAGCCATACCTGCTTCTATCCGAATCGCCTTCTCGCCCCGAACTAATTGATAGCTCCTGGAATAAGATCCCAGCGGATAATGCTTATCGTTCGTTCCGTTTACAAACATGATTGGCACCTTGCAGTGTGGCAGGAACTCTGACGGATCATGGTGTTTAACCCACTTTTTCTGCTGTGATACATTGTTCCTCTCGATCAGCACTCGTTGAACGGACTCACCTTCTGCAAGAAACCCACATCCGTATACTGGAACAGCAGCCTTAAATCGATGGTCCACGCTGGCGGTAAGGCATGTAAGGTATCCCCCCCAGCTAATTCCTGTAATCGCAGTCTTTTCCGGATTCACTTCAGGCAAGCTACGCAAAAATGAATGAGCTCTAATTGCTGCTGAGACAGCATGATACTGCCAATCATTGGTCAGATCCCCATCCACATTCAATATTTTATTGTTCACATCGTCTAAAGGACCACCGTTTTCGAGACGCATGCGAAGCTCTCGCTGAAAGTCGTAATGACGTTGAATTCGCCCCGTAGCTGGATCAAATTCTGGAGCTTTAGGTTGCTTACCACCTAAATCAAGCGCAATTGCAGCATAGCCACGATCAACCCACATTTGCACCCACTGAGAAAACGCAGTGCCACCACCTCCATGCAGCAATACGATAGCTGGCAGATCGGACTCAAAACTCGATTGGCCCTTTAATCGCGATGGTGTAGAAAAGTAGGCAAAGATCTCCGTTGATTTCCCATTGTATTGTTCACCTTTTATCAACAGGGATCTGATCGGTGAACTATTATCAATCCAGTGATGTTCAGGCGTTTCGAACAACTCCTCCAAATCCCACCGTTTAAACGCCTCGGGGGATGCTTCCGACTCAGCACAAACCGCTATGTATTGAGCACAGAACAGCCAGCACGGAATGCACCACTGAGCTAATTGACTTGCCTTCATTGACAGCCTCCTTCGTGCTCTATAATAACGCGAATCCATCGCGATTTGGATATCGTATAATAAATTCGAACTTCTCACTTCTCTACAGAAGGATCAGATATGCCTCGAGTAGCCGTCCCACAATTGATATTCTATCTTGTTGCCTACTTTGCCTGCCCTTATTCCCTTTCGGCGGACGACAGCCAACTTAAGCTCGCTGTACCATTCCAATCCAACATGGTTTTACAGCGTCAAAAGGATGTTCCTGTTTGGGGAGTGGCCAAGCCCGGCTCTCAAGTCACCGTCGAATTTGCGGGGCAGACCAAATCCGCAAAGGCCAGTCCAAGCGGCCAATGGAAATTGAACCTAACACCACTAACAGCATCCAGGCAGGGCAGAGATTTTCTGGTTTCATCCGGTGAGCAAGCCATCCATTTATCCAATGTCCTTGTTGGCGAAGTTTGGTTTTCATCAGGTCAATCCAATATGGTTTGGTTAGCCAACAGCAGCATGTGCCGGGATCTGGCAACCGAACTCGCTCGGGCTGAAAAAGAAGTTCCAATCCGTGAAATCAGTATCGACACAGTATCTGCACTCTATCCTCAAAGGCATGCACAATCGACTGACGGCTGGAAGACTTCGAAGCAGGCCGGAGGTTTCTCAGCCCTGTCGCTTGCCTTCGCATATGACTTGTACAAAGAACTTGACGTCCCCATCGGCATCCTACTGAGCGCACACAGCAACACGCGAATTGAAGCGTTTACTCAGCGACAGGCGATCGAACAACATCCAACGCTAAAGGTTGATCGCGATTTAATTCATTCGGCTGACCCGCTCACGCAACAGGGTCGCGATGCATATCAACAATATTACGACGACCTCAAACACTGGCAATCTGAAGCTATCCATGCTGTTCGCGTCCAAAGTAAATTACCACCCCGCCCGTCATTGCCGGGAATTGCAGGCATGTGGCGCGGCCCATCGCAGTTTTTCAACGGAAAAATTAACCCGGTCGTACCATTTGCCATTCGAGGCGCAATTTGGTGTCAGGGGACAAGTAATTCCGGTGATGGACGCATCTACGCGGCACGAATGGAAGCACTGTTAAATGGCTGGCGCGACGCATGGGATATGCCCGACATGCCATTCATTTTCACCCAAATGCAGTGCTACGGCACACCGGATATTAACTCGGTTGGTTTTGCCGATATTCGTCAGGCTCAGCACCTCTTCTTTCAAAATAATCGGAAACACGTTGGCATGGTCGTCCAAACGGACCTTAATTCTGCCCGACCGCAAGGCATTCATTACTTCAATAAGCTACATCCCGGAATGCGGATGGCACGCTGGGCACTGGCAAATACATATGGGCGTGACATTCCGTATTCAGGGCCGATTTATGCCGGCTATACCGTAGAAGGAAATAAGGTGTCCGTTCACTTTGAGCAGGAAAGCCTTTTTGGCGGTTTAATGGTAGGCACCAAAGGGATGGCCAAGGACTATCAAATGGACGGATCCTATGTGGAACCTGCCAGGGCAACACCGGGGGTCCCACTAAATCATTTTCGCCTTTGTGGTAAAGACAGAGTTTGGCATACGGCGGACGCTGTCATTGACGGAGATACCGTCATCGTAATGTCAGACGACGTACCTGCTCCGATCGGCGTTCAATACGCCTATAGCGGCACTCCTGAAAACTCCAATCTTTATAACAAAGCCGGGCTACCTGCAACCCCTTTTGCGGCCATCGAACATTCATTCATATTCGAAGAGGACGATCTAGAAAAGGTTGCGGCCCTTAAGGCGAGATACGCACGCTTCACCGATCCGGATTATCCTATCCTGCAAGTCGTCGAGTACTTCCGCGATGGCGCCATCGTCCAACGTGATAAACCTATTCCAATTTGGGGTCACGCCAACCAGGGAGTCACCGTCTCCGTGACACTTGGAGACACGACTAAAACTGTCGTGGCGAATGAATTTCAGCAGTGGGCGTTGGAATTTCCTCCGCTCAAGGCATCCACACGACCTATAACACTCAAAGTCACGTCCAGTCATGGATTTGAGCGAATCGTCAGCAATATCCTTGTTGGAGATGTTTGGTACCTTACCGGTAGCACACAACTGACTTCCGAATTGGCCTATAATTCGCGGGCCTCGGAGCCCTCTACACTGACTCCCATGCCATTAGTGAGGGAATTCCGACGCAAGACGGCAGCCAGTACTTTCACAACACCACGCAAACGTAAATTTGAGACTGGTGGAGGGCGTTATCGATCTTCCTGGCTCAGTGCCGATATGTCACCTAACCATGAAGGTATCTCCATGTTTGCATATCACTTTGCCAAAAACCTCGATCGGGATGGTATTCCACAGGGATTCATCACGATGTCATCCGGTCAGGGTGCCCAAATGGCGTCCCCCCTTTCATGGACTCCGTATTCCGCGGTTAAAGAAGTGACAGCTCCTGAATTCACTGAACGGCTTGAACAATTATTCCTGCAGTATCCGGATACGGTCGTAGCTCAAAAGGCCTTTAATGCTCACATTCAGCAGGTGCAACAATTCGTCGCCACGATTATCTCCAGAAAGGGCAGAGGCACGGACGAGAAGGACGGCGTTCCCCTGTCTGCTCCCGCTTTTCCAGAAGCTGGTAATAGGGAAGACATACCGTCTGACTCAATTCCAACCTATGTCTATAATTGGTGCGTGAGCCCCATGACTCCCATGGCGATTGCAGGTGTAGTCTGGGTTCCTTCCGCTAACAACATTGGGTATGCACCGGAAGATTATACTACCGAGCTACAGATCTACGCCAATAGCCTCGCTACAACCTATGGGGTAAAAGAAGTTCCCTTCTATTACGCCCATCCGACACCTGAGTTGGTAAACGGAGTCACGCAGCCTTCCATCCCTCAAGGATATAGCATTGACATGACGACTTGGCCAAAATCGCTCGAGATGATCGGGAAGCAACTTGCCAAAATGACTAAATAACGTCCTACAGTCGCCTGTAATGAAAAAGCATTATGCAAAAAACCACCTACCTTCCCCTGTTAGCTGTTGTCAGCTTCACTCTCAGCTCAATTATTTGTGAGCAAGTCCGCGCTCAGAGCAGCCAATTAAATTCTGCTGTGCCAATCGTAGCACATCGAGGTGCCTCCAAAGACGCTCCGGAAAACACGATTGCCGCATTCATGGAGGCATGGAAACAGGGAGCCGATGCGATTGAAGGAGATTTCCATCTCACCAAAGACGGTGAAATTGTCTGTGTCCATGATGCCAACATAAAGCACTACACTGGTAAAAACCTGGAAGTCCGGAACCTTACATTGAAGGAACTAAAGTCGTATGACTTTGGAAAATGGCACGCCCCGACATTTGCTGGCACGGTGATTCCCACGCTTCGTGAAGTACTAGCCATGATTCCTGAAGGCAAGAAAATCTATATCGAAGTTAAGAGTGACGCTAGTCTAGTCCCTATCATGTTGGAACATCTAAAAAAGAGCGGCCTTACGCCCGAACAAATAGTCGTCATTTCTTTTCATACTGAAGTCATCGCGGCTGTTGAGAAGGCGCGACCTGAACTCAAGACTTATTGGCTAACTTCATTCAAGAAGACTGCAGAAGGGACACAGCGCCCTTCGACTCACCACATTCTTTCCACGTTAAGGAAGTTAAAGACGGATGGCGTCAGCACACATTACGACGGCGCGACGGCAACTCGTGTTAACGACGTCCAAAAGGCCGGATTCGAATATCATGTCTGGACAGTAGACCAAATCGAACTGGCGAAACGGCTATACGCCACCGGCGTGCAGTCGATTACCACTAATATCCCGGGCAAACTACGAGCCGGGATATCCCCTCCTCCCAAATAAAGATGCCAGGCAGACTCGGAGAGTTCATGTTCACAACAATAGGTCAAACTCCAAACACGATTCAAATTCAATACTGGTTGATTGTATCTCTGTTCATTCCTCTTGCTTGTACTCTCAGTTGCCCGGGCGCTGAACCGGCCCAACCTGTGCCGTTTGAGCAAAGTCAGGTGATTGCAACGTGGGACAAATATAAGGGAGTATTGACATTTGGCGGTAATCAGACGCTTGCCTTGCTCGACGATGGGTGCGATTTATCCAAACCAGAATGGTCGGCAGACGCCAATAGCAAATACCCAAAGGTACTCGTAACTTACGACAGTGTTGATGGAGATGCAGACCCAAAACACGAAGGCCGAGGGTATCACGGCACGACGATAGGCATACCATCCAGTGTGAATCATAACGGGAAACGAGGAGTGGCATTCAATAACCAGCTAGCCATCATCCGTTCACTGGAATGCTGTCATTGTAAGATTGCCGATTCTAAGACGCTGGCGTCCGCGTTAAAGTGGGTTGCCGACAATTACAAAAAGCATCGAATCACGACCGTCAACTTAGCACCCGTCGACGATCTGGCCCATGACAAACCGGTGATGACGGAGATTGATGCCCAACTCTCCAGATTACGAACACTTGGCATTTGGGTAAGTGCTCCGACTGGAAACCACAACTACACAACCGGAATCTCCTGGCCGGCCAGTCAGCCGAAATGTTTTGCAATTGGTGCTGTGACTCCTGGCACGAGCGTGGTATTTCTGGATCGGCATCAAAAAGTAGATCTTGTTGTACCTGCACATGCCACATCCTCGTCCAATGCGATACTATGCGGATCGGCGATGATTCTCCGCGAAGCTATATCAAAGTCTAAATACGACTGGTCTCAACATGGGGACAACCTGCCCGAGGCGATGATGGCGATATTTAAACAAACAGGAACACCAATAAAAGATTCAGGGACGGGACTCACCTTTCATCAACTCAACTTATTGGCCGCTGTTGATTTTGTATTTCGCAAATCTAATGAGCCGTAGAACCATGAGCTCTGGTTTTACCGTTCCAATCATTCGCTGGCCCAGGTTTCCGCCAGGACTTCGTCAACGCGAGCCTCGTATTCACCTTCAGCTGATTCGTTAATCATGAATTCCAAAGACTGAAAATCAATCTCTGAAACTGCTAATGCTGTCTCTCTGTCGTAAAGCAAGACGTCGTGTAACGGACTCGTGTCAGCAGGATCCAACAGCACCAGAACTGCCCCGGGCTTTATTGCTCGCACGGGAATACGTGAAACCACCAACTTTCCGGAGCCGGTTTTAGAAATTCCGGCAAATGCGCCCCATTCATCGACAAGGCCTTCAGTATTTAAATCTCCGGACTTGCCATTCACAAAGGAATTTTCAAAGAGTGGGTTCCCTATTATTTCCAGATGAGATTCTGGTAAATACATATCTACGTACGCTGCGAAAACGCCGGAACCTGTGGGCGTCAGATCCTCCGCAAACAGGTTGATATAAAATTCTTCGTTTTGAGCAACGCTCGAGATAGGATCGCCGTCTGCATTAGACAATGTCAGCTCAAAAGAGAGGGAGTGCCCGTCCTGATTGAGTACGTTGATCACCTGAATCGCATCGGCCGGACTTAGCCAACCGTCTTTGTTTACATCTACATACGGGCGATTATCAGGACGGCTTTCGGGTAATTCATAGGAACCGTGTTGATTCAGTTCGTTGATCACATGCAATGCGTCGAGGGGAGACACAACACCATCATTGTTTACGTCTTCGGGTAGATTCTCATTGTGCCAGTTATAAGTTGGATCAGACTCGTCGTCTTTCACGTTCACCGACACGAAAGTGTCTTGATACAGGTTGGCCTGAGCAGTAATGGTAACTGCCTGCGTCCCATCCTGGGTATTGTCATTTATAGCCGTTATCACGAATGGATCAGACGATTCCTCGCCGGCGGCGATTGTAACAGTCGTCGGAACGGTTAATTCTGACAAGTCGCTGGATGTAAGAGTAACCACGAGTGCAGAGGCTGTGTCACCATCGCGTGTTACCGTACCTTGAGCCGCCTGGGCACCAGCATTTTCAAGGAACGAGTTTCTGGAAACTGTGAGAGTAAGGTTTTCGGTCAATGCTTCTACAATTGTAGCGTCCGTGGTAAATACGAGCGTCTCGTCGCCGATTTTGTATTCAAGCTCAAGAAAGAAAGCCGTACCACCTGACGCAGGAACTTCCACCGTCTCTAAGTACTCACCCGATGCTTCTGGTTCCACGATGGTGCTAGTCCAATTTGCGCCAAAATAATCGATACGGAAATCTAAGTTTTCCGTATTTGTAGCCTGCCACTTTTTTATGGACACGGGGTTATCAACGACGTTAAGTCGAATCACATTTTCCTGGACACCTTCGAACTGCCATGAAAATTGCGGCAGTTCACCATTTGCCTTCAACACTGAAAAGAAGTCCGCCCCTTCAACTCTGCCTGCAGAGTGCCCCGTATTTGGTATGTATCTAACATAGGTCGGCCCCAACATATCCTGAATGTAAAATTGGGAAGCCATGGGCATAAACTGATCACCTGAGGAATTAATCGCGAACTTGGGCATAGTAAGGCGATCACGGTAAGAATATGGATCAACTATTTCCACCAACTGATCTGACCTGGGGGTGCCCATTCTGGCAAACACGCCCATTTGGTAATAGTCAAACACAGCCTCTGCATATCCACCGATTACGCCATCCTCGACGTCCGTATAGACACGTTCATGAAATTCCACGCTCGCATTGGCATTCAGATAATCGAACACTACCGGAGCAATTGCGGAAACACGAGGATCAGATGCTGCGGTCAGCCAAGTAGTCCATCCGCGTTTAGACCCCCCGGTTACATAAAAATCGGACACGAGATAATTTTCAGTCGTTTGAAGGAACTCCTGAGCAGTATCCATTGCACGCACGGCACTTTTGACCATCGGTAATAACACCGGCCACTGATCATCACCACCGTCAAGATATTTATCGAAGGAGTAAGCTATGATCGCATCTTCCTGCCTCGCTGTATTTTCATCGGCAAATAGCAAGGGTTGATTCGGGACGGTTGGAACGGAAACGGTTATTTGGTTTGTGGAAAGGGCTAACTGCAATGCACTCTGATCGGTTGCACTCGGCGCACTCGAAGAAAAGCCACCGCCAATATGAAGAATTGCTGTATCCGAAGTTGCACCCTCGGGCACCACAATTTCGACCCAATGTTTCCAAATTGGTTTATCAACTTCCTCAGAAGAACGCCAGGTCTGAGAAGTCATATCTATGACATACGTTGTATAACCGTCACCTGACATCGTCGACTCGAGTGAGTACTGATAGGTAGCGTCGGGCTTGGCAATATAAGTATCGAGGGCGGTACCATCGTTGTCGAGGATATTAAGAATGACTCCGTTGAGTGAATCGGAAACAGCGACGCTATTGCCGGTGGAACTAGAAGGGTTAGCCAAACCTATTCTCAACGACTCAGTTTGCTCAAATAATTGATCATCTACCGGCTTGGCAGCAATGATCAGATCTGACATTTCAGTACCATTCTGACCACCAGTGTACGTGAGAGTACCGTTTTCTGCCGAATACACCAAAGAGCCCGGGCCGTCATATGCCTCAACAGCGTTAACTATTGCTGCCTGTGGGCTCTGGTAGTCCTCTCCTGACGTTGTGATGTCCTCGGACGTGACTCGTACCGATACTGAATCATTTTCCGGAATTGTCCCGTCAAGCCGAATAACAATTGTTTCACTATCGTTATGCTCTTCTATGTACAAAGAGGAAGCCGCAATCGACCATGTCATCTCCTCGAGTTGATCAAGATTGAGTTGCCGGCGGAAGAAATCAAACATTTGATCGGAAACCAACACGCCATCGATCACGGTATCAAGTTTGGAGTCTAGTCCATGTCCTGCTGACACTATGTATGGAAACTCGTAAGGCACGTTGTCGTTTTCTAATTCAGCTACAACATCTAGAGCATTCTGATAAACAACTGTACTATCATCTTCTGAGTGAAGAACGAATGTCGGCGGATCATTCGCATCAATCGTATATTCGGTTCCCATAAGGCTGCCAGCTCCGTCGAGAACTGCAGCCACGTCAAGCTGAGATACATCGAGATCCAGATCAGAAAACGTACTAACGTCAGTTGCGTCAAACATACCTGTCGCTAACGACAAGAAACCGCCAGCAGAATGACCTCCCAACACAATGCGTTCGGGATCAATGCCGTATAAAGCTGCATTATCTTTCATCCATTTGACTGCATGAAATGCGTCCTCAACTCCAGCCACAAAAGTATCATATCGCTCATCAAGATCTGAGAAGGGTGTTTCCTTCGCAGGTGGAGGATTATCTCCGAACAAGCGATAGTTAATCGAAACTGTCACATAACCACGGCTGGCGAAATCATTACTCAAAGCGACAAAATGACCTGCTGCTTTATCTCCTCCTACAAAGCCTCCTCCGTGGATAACAATCGCCCCTGGAAGTAGAGTCGGGAGATTGTCTCCTAACGGTTTATAAAGATCCAGTTTGAGCTCTTTATCCTGTATACCCTGAGAAGTTCCGTAGCCAACTTTAGCGTCATCGCGATATACGATATCTGAGTCAACCTCGACAGCAAACTGGGGCGTAAATCCAAAAGTCGCAAGGACTCGCCTTGGTTCGAGTCGATCCATTTGAAGCGGCCTGAGAAACGATCGACGTCGCTCAGCCTGGGGGGTGTAACTAGGTAGAAGAAAGTGCTTAAGTCTTGTTAGGAAACCATGCGTATATCCGCCCACAATCTACCTCTTAAATTTCGTACACAGCCCCTGTTCACGATAAGTCTATTATTCGCAGGCCAGCGGCAAAAAGCAATTTTGCTCCAATGGAAAGTCGTCAAACTCAAGATATGACCAATAGAACGATTGCTCAACCCCGTAAATTACTAACTAACTACGAGAGCAAGCAGTTAAATGCTACACTATTTGCTTATCGAAGATTCCTGCAAGCCGGTGTCGTTCCAGCCTTAGAGCTATTTACACTGGCACATCCGATTTTGCGTGTGAGAATGAGCCGTCCCGAGATCCAGTGACCGTTGTGGGGCTTATTGTTTGTGTCGGCATGTCCATATTCTGACACAAACTCAATTCCCGCAAAACCTACTACTTTCTCTGCAACCGCTCTCGCTCAGAATTTGGTTTAAACTCAGGTGCTGCTTCTTCGGGTAACCACTGGCCTAGCTGGTCTCGTATCGCCTTATAGGCCAAATCGCCGGCAAGATTCTTGAACTCATCCGGGTCGTTTCGATGATCGTAGAGCTCTTCTTGTCCGTCTTCATAAACAACCAGTCGCCAGTCACGACTACGAATGGAGTGATTGCCGAAGTAGGAAGATGTGACAGCCGGCCGTTCTCTATGCGTGCTAGCATCTTTGAGTTGAGGCATAAGGGAAACGCCCTCGAGATATCGGTTCACGGGTAGACCGCAGTATTC
Organism: Planctomycetaceae bacterium; assembly: GCA_002717145.1. Lineage (GTDB taxonomy): Bacteria > Planctomycetota > Planctomycetia > Pirellulales > Pirellulaceae > UBA721. The sequence continues at coordinate 99,428 of PBCP01000072.1, forward strand.
GACAAGCGTTGGGTAAATATCAATTAGGCTCGCTGGCTCACGGCATTCTTCAGTCGCTTTAATTCCGGGACCGACAAACAGAAGAGGAACACGAGTAGACTCTTCCCACAACGTGCGTTTGGCCCAGTGTTGCTTCTCGCCTAAATGAAAGCCATGGTCGCTCCATAATACGACTATAGTATTATCCGCGTGCGAACTAGAGGCCAGTGCATCCACTACGATGCCAACGCAATGATCGACAAAACTGATCGACGCCAGATACGCTTGTGTCAGGCTACGCTGTTTACCATACTTGATAACCTCGGCATGAGTAGGAGCTAACGCATAGTCATTGATGACCAGAAAGTTCCGCGGAAGATCATTGAGATCCGACTTAGGAGTCTTTGGCAGGATAATCTTTTCGAGGTCGTACAGGTCAAACCATCTTGGCGGTACGTGAAGAGGGACGTGCGGACGAAAAAAGCCAACTGACATGAAAAACGGTTTGCCGAAGTCTTCCTGTAGCGTCATCGCAGCGGCCTTCGCGACTTGGTAGTCTCCCATCTCCGCGTCAGCTACGGGGTAGGCTCCCCAGTCCCACGCGCCACTCCAGTGAGGCGGACGATTCAGCGGACTCTTTGGCCTAGGCCCTTTCTTTGCACCGATCGAACGGTCAAGGTCGCCCGCTAATCTTCCACTAAAGCCATGATGTAGCACTTTGCCACCGGAGACGATGTAATACCCATTGTCTTTGAAGTATCTATGAATTGTTGGAACTCCAACCAAGGCGGGTAACTGTTCATACCTAGGCCCAATTTCGTAGCTACCGTGGGTAGTCGCCGCGAGTCCCGACATCACACTGGCTCGTGAAGAGGAGCATACCGGAACGGCGCAATGGGCATTAGCAAATACACGCCCGCGGCCTGCTAGTGAATCCATCTCTGGTGTGAGAGCTTGAGGATGGCCTCCGAGAAACCCCACCCAATCATTGAGATCATCAATACAGATCATCAAAACGTTAGGCTGAGAACTTGGTAATTCGGCGTTTGCGTATAAGGAAAAACAGAGCAGAACGCTAAGGCCGACAACGAATTCTCTCATAGTGGCGGCTCTAGCGTACTAATTACGAAAGTACTCATGACCCGAGTCTCCTCCGCTAATTAGGTAGGCGACCAAATCCAGAATCTCCTCTTTGGTCATTCGATTAAACAACCCAGCAGGCATGGGGGAGGTTTTTGACATCAACATTTCGTCGATAGTATTCCGGTTAATGGTTACTCGTTTGTTAGGATCGGTTAAATCGGTGTTTAGTGTCAGTCCGTCATTATTCAGATTGACCACCACGCCACTGTGCACAAGCCCTTCATCGGTAATGACCATCACAGCAGAGAATTGATCGTTAATTACCTTACTTGGGTTAACCACTTGATCGAGTAAATCCTTAACTGAATATCGTCTACCAGCAGTGGTTAAGTCCGGACCGGTCATCCCTCCCTGATTTTGGAAACGGTGGCAAGCATAACATCCAGCCGCACCAAACATCTTACGACCATTGGAGAAATCTCGACCTTTTAGTTCCGAGTTGGCAATACTAACAAGTTCGGCCAAACTCCACTGCTTCTCCTCACGTCCTTCAAAAATGGCTCCAAGATTCTCCAGAGCTGACTTTTGTTTTGGCTTCCTGGCAAGTACCTCTTTCAAAGATTCCTTTTGGTTATCCGAGAGAGTGGCGACAGCATCATTCCGAATGAATTCGATAAACTTCGCAAAACTCGCACCACCTCGATAATTAGCTGCTTTCAAGAACCACTCGAAGTATTGAGTTTGCAGTGCCGGAGTCCAGCCAGTTTTCAGCAAGCGAATTGATCGAGCATATTGAACCTGCTCTTCCTGAGTCGGGGCCGATTCTATCAATGCCATTGCTTTAGCGGCGACGGTGGGCGACTGCAAGTAAGCCAAGGTTTCACACAAAAGCCAATTGATGTCTGCAGACTCAGATGGGA
>PBCP01000073.1 GCA_002717145.1 Planctomycetaceae bacterium
AATGGCGATGTATTATTTGCTGGGAGCATAGGTCGGACCGATTTTCCGGATGGAAGTTCCGCAGACCTAGAAACTTCCATTCGTGAACAACTCTACACACTTCCCGATGAAACCATTGTCTTAACCGGGCATGGCAATGTAACCACCATCGGCCAGGAAAAGGCCACCAACCCCTACGTGAGGGGCAAAGAACTTTCGTAGTATTTACAGGAGATCATTTTGCTTGGCAACGCTACTGTCACGGAGCCTTTCAGCCCTCTCAGTCGGTGATACCGAAGGCCAACTAAGACGAAAAGATGCGCCAGAGCTTCCGTCGGATTCGATGACGATATTGCCATCATGTTCGCGTAGGATTTTGCGACTTACGGCCAGTCCAAGACCTGTACCCTGACCGCCTTTTCCAGATACAAAGGCCTGAAAAATACCTTCGTGCTTGTCCGGCGGAATTCCCTTGCCGTTGTCCGTAACAATGATTTGCAAAAGTTGTTTTGTCATATCGTGATCTACCAAAATTTCGACCCTGCCGTCGTCTTTTTCCTGAACCGCGTCCAGAGCATTACTCGCGATATTTAATAACGCGCGATGGATACCATCGGGGTCAAACATGTATTGAGGGACTCCTGGCAAACTTGTGAGATGTAATTCCGTCTTTTCCTTTTCAGCCCTTGCTCGTAATATCTCTACTACATCTTCGACGACGTGATTTACGTTGGAAGATGTAACCTGTGGCCGCCGTTCTTTGCTATAGGTCAGCATATCCAATACAAGGTCTGAGATTCGGTTTTGATTCCTTCGCACGATTTCCCATCCTTTGTTCAGGGTCTTGAAATCTCTGCTTGCCAGTCCCTCATTCACTAAATAACTGCCTCCATTGACGCCTTGAATAATATTTTTGATGTGGTGGGAAATAGCTGTAATAGTTTGCCCCATGGCAGCAAGACGTTCCGCGTGAACCATCGACGAATAATAGCGTGTGTCTTCAATAGCCAACGCTGCCTGATGGGCAATAGCAACCATCATTTTTAAGTGTTCATCACTAAATTGCTTTTCTGTCGCCTTCATAACGCCGCCATAATTCGTCCGTGACGTGTCGATATAGATCATCCCGACGACACCATACCTGCCCGCAAGGGGAACGCATATCGCTTCTTTGATCTGATTTCCAACGATACTACCGGCTGCCTCCCATCGCTCATCTTCACAGGCGTCGGTAGTGAGTACTCCTTCACTATGCTCCAAAACATAATCTAAAATTCGTTTGCTAATGATCATGCCCGCTCCTTCTTCGCTTGCGGAGCGATAACGGCTAATCTTAGGTAGCATTTCATTGGTATTTTCATCGAGTAGGATAACGCAGGCTCGGTCAGCCTCTACCCATCCAAAAATCAAATCGATGAGTCGCTCAAGCAACTGATCAATGTTTAGCGTTTGGCTAACTGCCATCGTCGTTTGGTACATCACCTGCAAATGTCGTCGGAGTTCTTCCTGCTGAGCGGGGCTACTATCCGGTTGACCTGTGGATGAACCCGTTATTTTTGAGGGTGCTACCTTGATGATCCGAGAGACCTGTCCTAGCTCATCAGACACCAACCGAATCTCGGCACTCACATCAGATGAAACAGCCGGTTCCCGAGTCGTATAGATTAAATGAGTTTTTCCCACCAACACACGGTCGCCCGTGCGAAGCTGAGCTTGCCGTTGAGCCACGCCGTTGACAAATGTGCCATTGGAACTGCCAAGATCATGTATCTCGGTCCCATGGTCGCCAGAGCGGATTTCTGCATGAAAACGAGAAACCTCGGAATCATTTAGTTGCAAATGGCTGGATGGGTCGCGGCCAATCTTGAAGACACTATCCGCAATGTCCTTCCGAACACCCTGGTCAAAACCTTGAATAACAAGCACAAAGGCCATAGGGCTGTATTCCCACGAAGCGATGATACATTCGAGAAGTCAATAGCTCAAAAAGGTAACTCCCACTACATTGTATTCGGACGGTCAGTTTGGAAAGGCTTAAAAACACTTTTTTCCTCGCCAAACCTAGTCAATTTGGCTACCGCCAATGGTTGACGCGAATCGCTGCTCCTACGAAAATTTAGTTGTTATTTCCCATCGACCTTCGGTCTAACTAATAAAAAATATTCAATGACTCGTATTCCATCCTCGCTAATCGCCCTTCTTATTTTGTGTATCGGCTCACCTCTTTTTCTTTATGGCGAAAAGAAAAAAACCGACAACGACAAGCTGATTGAAGATGTCGCTGCGCACGTCAATTATCTTGCTTCTGACGAATTAGAGGGGCGAGGCGTAGAAACTGATGGAATCAATAAAGCCGCTGACTACATTGTTCAACACTTCAAGTCAATTGGCTTAAAAGTTGATAGCTATAACGGAAATGCGTTCCAACCGTTCGAAATTGCGACAGATGTTCGGATGGGCGATGAAAGCGAGAACTACTTGACCATAATTCCACCGGCGAATACCGAAACGAAGGAACTGGCAATCGAACGTTCTGAGCTTGCACTTGGATTTGAGTTCAATCCACTAGCCATTGGCGCAACTGGAAGTTTTGAAGCAGGGGCCGTCTTCGTAGGATATGGCATCGAAGCGCCAGACCTCCAATATGATGAATATGTAAACCTCGATGTTAAAGGCAAGGTCGTTGTTATCGTAAGGAAAGAACCCCAACAGGATGATCCCAATAGTGTCTTCGATGGGACCAAGGCCTCACGACATGCTACTTTTCAATCAAAAGTGTCGAATGCCTATCAAAAGGGAGCGGCAGCAGTGATTATGGTTAACGATGCCGGACAGCCAGGCAAATATCTATCCGGTTTAAAGCATGCACTTTCCCAGTACTCGGCACAATTAAAAGCTCTTACAAATGAATTTCAAGAACTCGTTAATCCGAACGCGGAGGAGATTGCCCAACATAAACGAGCACTGGCTCAGGCCTCTAATAATATCAGCATCACGGTTAGTGAGTTGAATGGAGATGGTGATGCTGTCCTCGAGTTTGATGAAGCCGGGGCACCCGCCAACCGTAAAAGTATGCCTGTGTTTTTTGCCAGACGAAGTGCCATAGAACCAATGATTCAGTTTAGTTTTGGCAAGACTCTAGAGGAAATAGAGAAAATAATCGACGAGAAAATGGTTCCTATCACGGGAGAACTGAAGGGTTGGCGTATTCAAGGGAGCGCCTCGCTGATTCAGGAAAAGGCGAAGGTGAAAAATGTAGTCGGAGTTCTCGAAGGTAAGGGGGCTCTAAAGGATGAAACCGTCGTTGTCGGCGCACACTACGACCACTTGGGCTACGGCGGCCGCGGATCATTGGCTCCCTGGACGATGGACATTCACAATGGCGCAGATGACAACAGTAGCGGTACAACTGGCATGCTGGAAATTGCATCTATCATTGCAAAGTCTGAGGCGAAGAACAGAAGACGGGTTGTGTTCATCGCCTTTTCGGCCGAGGAACGAGGTTTAATAGGCAGCAATTTTTACGTAAACAATCCTTTATTTAGTCTCGAGAATACCGTCGCTATGATCAATCTCGACATGATTGGACGACTGACAGATAACAAGCTGATTGTCACTGGCACGGGCACATCCGATGTCTGGCCAAACCTTTTAGATGAGCTCAATAGGAAGGCTAAATTTGAAATAACACGCCAACCAGAGGGTACCGGCCCTAGCGATCATCAATCTTTCTATATGAAGGACATCCCGGTTCTACACTTGTTTACCGGTTTACACGAATTCTATCATCGCCCGAACGATGATCCGGAAATTGTAGACTTTGAGGGAATGGCCAGAATCATCCATTTGGGTGCACAAATCACGCGACATGTTCAAACTATGGAGCAGCGTCCCAACTTCAAGAAAGCCGAGAAACAAAGGAACGTAGCCGACACTGGTGGTGACAGACCTTATTTCGGCAGCATTCCTGACTACGCAGATAACGTAGACGGGCTACCACTAAGTGGCGTGTCTACTAACGGACCAGCTGCTTTGGCCGGAATCAAACCGAAGGACGTCATCGTTAAAATTAACGACTATAAGATTGGCGGAATAGAAGACTTCGATAATGCCCTTAGAAAATTTAAAGGCGGTGCCAAAGTGAATGTTACGTTAATGCGGGGCGGTAAAAAACTTGAAGTTGAGGTAAAGCTTGGTGCCCCGCGCTAATCACGTTATTTCATTATGATCATTAAATTCCTCTTGGGAGAAATTGGTCTAGACGTGTTCTTCGAAAAGATGCAAAATGCCCTGCGTTCGCGAATTGGGTGCCTGTACTTTCAAGGCAAACACCTATTCTCGGAATAAGTAATCGCCTACGTTTTTGTAGCTTTTGGTGTTTTTTTGGAGATGCCTTTCAGCAAGTGGATAAACCGGGCGATTAAAAAAGATAAATTTCTGATTACAGGGACGTAGTCAGTCACGACATATCATTCAAGAACAGCAAGGAGTGCTGAACGTGAAGACCCATTTTCTATTGGCAGTGATGACTGCCGCTTTGTTGAGTGTTTTTTCGCCAAATCTTAACGCTCAAAATTCCCCCGCCGGAACGCGCGTCGTTGTGGTGGACATCGCGGTTGTTATGGAAAATAACAACAAATTTAAGGCCAAGCTAGAAGCGATCCAAACTGAAATCGATGCCTTTGACGACACGCTTGATAACAAACGAGAAGAAGTCAAATCCAAGGTAGAAGAACTACGTGGATATAAAGCCGGTTCTGCAGCCTACTCCGCTTTAGAACAAGAGATTGCTCAGATCCAATCGGATGTATCAGTCCAAATGCAAATTAAACGGAAGAGCGTTCTAATGAAAGAAGCCCAGGTATTCTACGATTCGTACAATGAGGTTCTGGGGCACATCAAGTCATTTAGCGAACGGAATGGAATTAGCCTTGTTCTCAATTTTGATAGCAAGCCTATTGATCCTGCTAGTCGTGAATCTGTCCTAAAGGGTGTCAATAAGGACATTGTTTATCAACGCAGTCTAAATATCACGTCGTACATCATCAAAGCGATTAACGGTGGTAACGCAGCCACCATCGGTACGTCTCCCCCAACGACAGGAACACGATAATACGTAAGCGAGTCAGGTAGACCTATCAGCTGTGTTCAGCGTTCGAAGGCAACACGGCCTACAGTGCTTATTACGCTTTAAATATAGAGGATATGCGGCGTTCCATGCCAGGTGAACTGCAACACATTCGAAACCAAAACACTATCTCCGACGCTGTAAATGTGTCGGGTTTTGGCTACTGGTCCGGCGAGGACATCACCCTGCAATTCCGTCCCGGGTTGGTGAATTCTGGTCTTTGCTTCGTCCTTAATAGAGGCTCAGAATGTACTCGGATACCAGCTGAATTCTTCCGTAGGACAGCCACTCCACGGAGGACCAACCTTCAGCTTGGGGGAGCCCGCGTGGATATGGTAGAACACGTGCTGGCCGCCCTTGCCGGATTGCAAATAGACAATTGCGAAATACACTGTAACGCGAATGAAATGCCAGGCTGCGATGGGTCCAGTCAGGCATTTGTCGATGCACTCAGTGGAGTTGAGGTAGTTTCTCAAGATGCTCCCCGCCGCGCTTTAGTCATTGATCGGCCGGTCAAAGTCGGTACTCATGATAGCTGGGTTGAAGCTCGGCCACTCGCAGACGCCGCATATAGCCCCCGGACAGTCCTTGAATACAAGCTTGATTACGGTGTGGCCAGCCCGATCGAACGCCAAAATTTTAGGCTTGAGTTGACCGTTGATAGCTTCCGAAAGGAATTGGCACGAGCACGAACTTTCGTATTAAAGCATGAGGCGGAACAATTGCAGCGTCAAGGATTAGGACTGCGTGTCAGTACGGCAGATCTCATCGTCTTCAGTGAGAATGGGCCTCTTGACACAACTCTCAGATATCCGGATGAATGTGCTCGCCATAAGACATTAGACATGGTGGGCGACTTTGCTTTAAGCGGGCTTGATTTAATCGGTGAATTTGAAGCATTTCGCGCTGGGCATCATCTGAATGTCGAATTAATCAAGGAACTCTTTGCGGTGCACAACTTAAGTTTTGGGGCATCACGGTTCGCGTAACCTTGCATAATACGGAACTGGAAAGTTAATTTCCGAAAGTTACATCATGATTAACAATATTTCACACTTGGCTGACATCCACGCAGACGCACAAATTGCGTCAGGCGTTACAATTGGGCCGTTTTGTCGTATCGGCCCTCATGTAGAGATAGGTGAAGGCACAATCCTTGATAACAACGTGACGATAACAGGACACACTACGATTGGTCGCGGCAATCGATGTTTTCCTGGGGTCGTGATTGGTGCTGAGCCCCAAGATGTCAGTTATCAGGGCAGTCCTACCGAAGTTCGTATTGGCGATGAAAACGTTTTTCGTGAGTGCGTGACTATAAATCGGGGAACTGAGAAAGAAGATGGAGTCACCTCGATAGGCAGTCGCAACTATTTTATGGCTTGCTCGCATATCGCTCACGATTGTAAAGTTGGCGATCACGTGCATGCAGCGAACAACGTATTACTGGGTGGTCATGTCCATATTGGAGACCATGTCAACTTATCAGGCAGTGTTGCAATCCATCATTTTTCAACAGTGGGCAGTTACGCTTTTGTAGGTGGTTTAAGTCGTGTGGTTCAGGATGTGCCACCTTATCTAATCGCCGAAGGCAGTCCAGCGCGACCGAGAGCTATCAATATCGTAGCATTGAAGCGAAACGGATTTCATCAGGATGAAATCGACGCACTGAAGAAAGCGTATCGATTAATCTTCAAAAAGAAGGTTGAGCAGCAAATCGTACGCGATACGCTGCTGGGAAGGGGAGAGCTGATTCCCAGTGTAAACCAAATTCTAAATTTCCTGGCGAAAAAAGCTCAGGGGCGAAATGGACGTGCTAGACAGAAGAGGATTGCGGCATGACGGCATTACGCGTGGCAGTTATTGGCCATGGAAAACTTGGTTCCATCCATGCAAGACTTCTCAATGACTCGGAAGATTTTGAGCTAACCGCGGTGGCTGACCCAGTCGTTGCCAACAGGAAATTGGCGAGCGATACGTTCAATGTGGCGACAACAACGGATATTACAGAATTGATGTCTGTTTTTGATTGCGCCATAGTTGCCACGCCAACATTTCTTCATCATCAGGTTGCTAAAACTTTGCTAGAGAATGGCAAACATGTATTTGTGGAAAAACCGATCACCGCAACCCTCGATGAAGCCCGTGAACTAGTCGCGTTGGCTGAGGCGCGTGGATTGATTTTGCAGGTCGGGCATGTGGTTCGTTTTGACCATCGTTTTGAAGCGGCTAAACAGTTCATACGTTCACCTCGCCTGATTGAATGCCATCGAGCCAGTGGCTACACGTTTCGCTCTATGGATGTAGGGGTCACTCTTGACCTTATGATACATGACATCGATTTGGTCTTATCATTGGTTGACAGTCCGGTAACGGCTATTCAAGCGGTTGGAACCCCTGTGATCGGGCCACATGAAGACGTCGCGCACGCCCGACTGACTTTCGAAAATGGAGCGTTGGCTAATTTGTCCGCTTCCCGTGCGAGCTATCAGCAAGTCCGCAATTTACAGGCTGCGGGGTCTTTCGGTTTTGTGAACGTCGATTTTTTGAAGGATTCGATTACGACGGTTGGCGTAGGCGAAAGCCTGAGGCAGTTGGATATGGACCCTGTGACAGCCACGGAAGCTGAGAAACAGGACATCACAGCCCGCTTTTTCACGGAACTGCTACCTCGCAATACATTGACTCCAACACCTTGCAATGCCATTGCGGAAGAACATAAAGACTTTTTAATGGCCATCACCTCACAGTCGAATCCGCGGGTTGACGGTGAAACCGGCCTTAAAGTTCTCGAGATCGCCAAACGAATATCAGATCTAATACAAAATGAGGGCTCTGCCGATCAGATTGGGATAGGAGGGCCGCATTTTAATTCAAGCGGCTCGCTAGCAGAACGGAAGTCAATCCATCGATCTGGTGTCCGTGGCTTATAGTTTCGTTGATTGGCGGTCCAACTACGCCAGATCACGGTCTTCGAACATGATTAAGGCTAGTAACATTGCGATGATGCTATAAACAGCGCAGTAACTAAACGCCCAACCGAGATAAACAAAGGGTACGTCCACGCCTGCACTTATTGCAGCCTGGATGTTAAATAGCTCTAAGTTTGGAAAGACAGTTGCTATCAATTGGGCGAAGAATTTTATGATCCCGAAGCCTGCGCCTTCGACTGAACTTTCGACAACCAACGGCGTTAGATGACCCAATGCATAGATCACAAGGCATATTGTCATGTTTGCAAGTAATGGGAGGCGGGTTGAAATGGCTACACTTAGGGCGGTAAATATCAAGGCTTCCATGAACGCTAATGCCAAGCCTGGTGCCAATCGGATCATCTCTAGATAACAGGTTTGCCACTCAGGCGTACCTAAGGATGCCTCCTTGGCGTCATAAATGGGCTTGTAAGCAACTGCAGCCATGAAAACGACCGTAAAAATTAGGTACACCAGTAAAAGCGTCCAAACAATACCCGCATATTTTCCTATGACAAATGAGCGCCGTGTTAAAGGTTTTGAAAGCACCGTGAGGGCCGTCCTACAATCGATTTCTTCGGCGACTGAAGTACTAGCGGACCATAGAGCCAGCACGATGCTAAGGACGAGAATTAGGGTCAACCCCGTATCTTTTAGCATCTTTATATCTTCTCCGAAAGTATTGTATGGTATCCAAACGAAGGCTATCAAAGCGCAAATACCGACTGCGACGATGAGCACAAATAATGGCTGCGCCACTTCGGACTTAAACGTTGATAACGCAACGGCGAACATGCGCGGTGCAGCCATTCGCTGCACGACATAAACCATAAAGATAAAGACGATCCCCAAAGCCGTAATTGGGATACTTGCAACCTGTGCGTACTGAGGAACATAACGTACGTAAAGTTCAACTTTAGCAGATTCTGGCCCGATATTCCGGAAATGGATCTCACTGATGGAGTTCATGGCCGTGGCAACAGCACCCTCTTGCTGAATAATCGTCTGCAAGATGCCGGGCTCATAAGGACTAACTCGATATAACGAATCAGATGTAATGTCGTCCAATTCAATGTGATCCGGCAAGTTGTCGAATGAAGTAAATGAAGCGTTTACCGCTCCGTCAGTCACGATTTCCATCCCCCCAACATCGCCAACACGTATGTCAACCTCGCCTCGCTGCGGTGCCGTTCCTGTCGGGACCACAAATTCGTATTTTGACACGCCGGAGGTTGGCAATTTCATGAGCGAACTGACGATACCGGAGGTATCGGGGGCAACGATTGAACCTAACATCCCAATTGAGCCCATGACTGCGACAAGCACAAAGATCGGCATCAACATTCCCTCTCGTAAAACCAGTGGTAACTCGCGAACCGTTCGCTTCCACGCCATTACAATGATGCTGAATGCGACAAACCAGCAGGATGCAAAAAGCCCAATTGTCTTCGCGATGTGGGTAAGAATGGTATCCTCTCCGCCACCAGTTGATGGCATGGAAACAGTCCCTAAACGAAACGGAGTGATGATAAAGGTCATCAACAATCCTACGAATATTGATATGACGAGCGTCCCACGGGAGTTTTCCATAAGCATATTAAGCTTGTCGATTCTGCTCAATCCTTGGCTTAAGAGCCAAATAAGACCTACCAACAGAAGGCCGATGAGGCACCCAATACCAATAAGCCACAACGGGGTAAACCAAGCCTCAAGGCCAGGCGACAACTCAAGTGCGAAAAGTGAAATGTTCATAGTTTCCAATTTGTTTTAATCTTATGAGCCGACATAACCTAATAGGTTCAGGGTACGTATCCCAGCCCCCAAAGGTTCAGTTAGTAATTGACATGAAAATCAGTTAGGTCACCATCAACACGGCCTTGATTAACTCTTGTCTCTTTGATGTTTTTTCCCATATTCTCTGCGATCGCAATCATGAACTCTTCAACATCTTTCTCAGTCCCCTCCGCAACCATATACACCGAACCATCTTCACGATTTTCCACAAAGCCCCGTACGTCGTAATTTTTAGCTATATGGTTCGTGGTCCAACGGAATCCGACGCCTTGAACACGTCCGGTATATATGACATCTCGCCTAATCATTTCAGAGCCAGTGCCCCCATCCCGTATACGAAATACATAATTCGACCTTATATATCTTCGCCTCTAAATTGAAGTATGCGTTAACTAGCAGTCCGCAAATGGGGGTTTGGGATCTCGATCAAATGAGGTATGTCACAATTGTATCGAGTGTACTGATATTGACGGCCATTGACGTGTTTGCGTAACCTATCGCGATGTTTAGATTAGCGCAGTCACACGTGAGACCCAACAAAGACGATAAATACGTGCGCTTATTGAAGCGTTTACTGATATTCCTAATTCTTAGCCACCCCGTGGTGCTATTTCCAAACTTGGTGGCCGGCCAAATTGATTCGCTAGCCCCTAGGTCGCCGTCGGGAATCCTGTTGCTACGCAACGGGCAATTGCTTGCTGGAGAATATACACAAACCGGTTTTGGGTATGAAGTCACTTTACAGGGGGGCGGAATTATCCGGTTGAAGACTGAGCAGGTGGAGTTTGTTAGCGACTCACTGGATGAAATATATTCGTTTCGTCGCGCTAGCAAAGTGAATAATACGGCAGCAGCTCACCTTGCAATGGCTAATTGGTGCTTAACTAACCAACTCTACGACCATTCTGGATTTCATCTTGAACAGGCGATACGCATGGACCCGCGGCAGATGGGCATCAAACAAATTCAGGCACGATTAGCTATTGCCAAGTCGAACCCCGTCTACCCAACGCGGCATTCCAGTCGTCTCCTCTTCAAGGTCACTCCAAACGAAGTTATCTATGAGCGAGTTAGACAATTGGAACCGATGGCAATTCAGAGTTTCAGTACACAGCTACAGCCACTTTTGTTAAATAAGTGCGCCGTTGCGGGATGCCATGGTCCAAACCCGCGATCCAAGTATCAGTTAATAAATACCCGGTGGACAAAGACAACTCCGCAAAATATCAGCTTTCGCAACCTCTATAACTCGCTACAACATGTAGATTTCGTGAATCCTGAGAGGAGTACTATCTTGACTAAGGCAACTAGTGCGCATGGCGGATTGCGAGATGCACTTATGTCTGTCAATCACGAGCCAGCCCATCTCGCAAAGTTCGTTAACTGGGTGAGAATTCTAACCTCAGGAAAGCTTAGCCATGAAGAGATCAACGGTGAAGGCAGCCATTTACAATCCCCGATTATTTTCAAATCGGATACCTTCCAACGTATGGACACCGGAAAAGTCGAACGAGTCGCCATACCTTCCACTGCGGTAGAAAGCGGTAGCACCAAAGAACTCAATGCCAGTAAGCCGCTAGGGTCCGATAAGGGCCGCAGTTTTACTCTGCTAGACGAAACCCATGAGGACATCATCCTTTCAACGGATTTTGACGACTTACCGCTAAGGACTAGTAGCAATGGGCTGATCAAGGTATTTCATCCGCCGCCTGTAAAGACGAGGGACCTTTCGCCCAATCTTGACTCTACCTTCCGTTTGCCTAGTGACTTCATCTTGAAAGAACGGCTAACGCGGAGCAAGACGCACGACAAATAACGGTATTGCCCGTCAAATCCTTCTACGGTTCACTCTTCAAGGATTGGCGAATCGCCAATTTCGTACCATAATGGAAGAAGAGTTAAGTGGTAAACCCTTTAAACCCAATTCATTTCGGATAGTTAGTTTAGGCCCGCTTACTTGCAATTAAATTGCCGGTATTATTTTTTAGAAAACGCATGGATAAAACAACTCCAGAACGTCCAAATCAAACACAAAGAAGCGGTTCTAGTCGTCTTTGGGTTTTTCTATTGTTTTTTGTCGTATTAGTGCTGATTTTCCAGACGTCAGCTCAACCCCCAACCGCCAAATATAGTGACCTGGAAACTTGGCTTAACGTAGCAGCAAGTCCAGGGAATCGTGCTCGTAAAATTGTTAGTCGATATGACATCGAATTGGTGACGATTGACCAACAAACAAATCACGCAGTTGTTAAATTTCGGAAGGATGATTTGAATCCCGTAGAAATTGTGCCCGTCGGTTCCAAGACGCCTACGGACGTCCATACGGTCCAGGTTGTGATTCCGGACTCCGAAGGTACAAGTGACCTCAAGAAGCTCCTTGATGGTCGCGAGGGCGAAAAGGGATTTGAAAAAATTCCTTATCAATACAGTCCCCAGGATAGCACAGCCTCAGTTATTCTTTTCATCGCGATTATGGCCCCCATCGCGATCCTAATTTTCTTTTGGATTTCCTATCGTCGAAGTCAGAGTCAATTCATGAATGGAGGCTTTTTGTCTGGATTCGGTAAGAGCAACGCCAAACGGTACGATCAGGATGAGGAGCCTGTTACGTTCAAAGACGTAGCGGGGCAAAAAGCGGCGAAAGCTGATTTACAGGAAATTGTGGAATTCCTCTCCAGTCCGGACAAGTTTCAAAAACTAGGCGGGCGCGTTCCGAAAGGGGTTTTGCTAAACGGGCCGCCGGGCACCGGTAAAACACTCCTTGCGCGAGCGGTCGCGGGTGAGGCAGGTGTGCCCTTTTATTCGATCAATGGGTCTGAATTCATTCAGATGTTTGTTGGCGTCGGTGCCAGCCGCGTACGAGATTTATTTCAGCAAGCCAAGGAATCGTCGCCAGCCATTATATTTATTGACGAAATTGACGCTGTCGGCCGTCAACGTGGCGCAGGGGTTGGCGGAGGGCACGATGAGCGTGAACAAACTTTGAACCAGATCCTCGGTGAAATGGATGGTTTTTCTACCAACGATTCAGTAATCGTTGTCGCCGCAACTAATCGGCCGGATGTGTTGGATCCGGCCTTATTGCGACCAGGCCGGTTTGATCGGCACGTTACTGTTGGCCGCCCTACACAAAAGGGACGGCGTGACATCTTCAAGGTACACGTTCGGCAGGTTCCATTGTCAGATGACGTCGACCTAGAACGTCTCGCAGCGGGCACTGTTGGGTTAACAGGTGCTGACATCCGTAATATGGTAAATGAGGCTGCTCTCTGGGCCGCTCGGCACGACAAAAATTGCGTTGAGATGGAAGATTTCGATTATGCTCGTGACAAGATCCTAATGGGAGCAAAGCGCGAAGAGCACCTCACAGCCGAGGATAAAGAGAAAACGGCTTATCATGAAGCGGGCCACACGCTAGCCTCATGGTTTTTAAAAGGGGCCGATCGGGTCCACAAAGTGACCATCATCCCACGCGGCCGGTCCCTCGGTTCGACCCAAATGCTTCCCGAGGAAGATCGCGTCTCAATGTCGGAGACTCAGCTGAAAGACCATTTGGTTGTATTGCTTGCCGGAAGGGCGGCGGAAAAACAAATTTATGACGAGACGGCTGTTGGAGCAGAGAACGACTTGGAACGTGCTACCTCAACTGCACGACGCATGGTTACTCGATGGGGAATGAGCGACAAAATAGGGCCTGTTAGTTACAAATTATCCGATGAGGATCCTTTTTTAGGTCGCGAAATCCATGAACAACGCCAGTTTAGTGAGCACACCATGGAGGTCATCGATAGTGAGGTATCTGCCTTGCTCCATGAAGCCGAACAGCGTGCCGATGACTTACTAATTGAGTATCGAGACCAATTGGAATCTTTAACGCAACGACTTGTCGAAGCAGAAGAGCTTTCAGAATGTCAGATCGCAGATGTCATTGGCCCCTCTGTACACCCTACACCGCAGTCTGACGAAGAAGGCACGAGCCAACAAGTTTCGTCTAACGCTCGGCTGTCGGATGATCTCGACTTGGATTCGAGCACCAACGGGACTGATGAGCAACCAACACCCGTTGACGCGCCGCAAGATAGCGAACTAGAGTCAGATGACGTAGCCGCTGATTATTGATTGCGTATCGGGTAAAATTATTCGCATGTCGAAAAAGAAGTCTCGCAAGGTCCGAACGAAACTTAAAAAGGGACATCAGGGACGGCGCCGACGAGGTGACTTTACCCGTGAGTTTGAGAAGCATGGTTTTCGTGATATCGACCCGGTAAGGCAAGAACGTCTCAGCGGAAAAGGCGACCTTACGAGACATCGCACGGTCATAGGTGAGGCTGGGAGCGATGAACACGATGCCATAAAAGTCCAGCTAAAAATAAATGAGCAGGATTGCATCCGTGGCCGCGTCTACAGCGTTCACGGGCTTGATTGTGTCGTGGCGGGTAGTGATGGACAACAATATCGATGTGCAATACGAGGTTTATTGAAAAATCTAAGCACCGATCAGAGGAATGTGGTTGTGGCTGGGGATATTGTCATGATCCGTCCCGAAGCGTCTACTGATGCCGGTGACCGTAACGAAGCTTTGATCGTACGAGTGGAACCTCGCTACGGATGTATTAGTCGAACCAGTAAGGGGCAACAACATGTCCTTGTGTCGAATGTTGATCAACTACTCATCGTAGCCAGTGTTTCGCAACCCGAGCTGAAACCGAATCTGATAGATCGATTTTTAATGACAGCCGAAAAGGTTGGCTGCAGGCCGGTCATCTGTCTTAACAAGATGGACCTCGTCGAACCTGCCGAGATTCAGCCGTTAGCTGGAACTTATGGCCAACTTGGATATCCTACGGTATTCACGTCCACTACCACCGGTTTGGGAATCGAACAGCTTCGTGCGATAGTTAAAGACAAACAAAACGTGGTCGTCGGGCAGTCAGGCGTAGGCAAGTCGTCGTTACTTAACTCATTGGATCCGGGACTACAGCTCCGGACCAATGCTGTTAGCAGCGATAATCAAAAAGGGAAACACACCACGACGGCCGCACAATTGATCGAAATGGAGTTAGGCGGCTATATTGTCGATACCCCAGGCATTCGACAATTTCAACTGTGGGACATCGTTGCTGAGGAAGTGGCCGGATTTTTCCGCGACCTTCGTCCGTTCATCAACTCCTGTCGTTATCCCAATTGTACGCACGTACACGAGTCGCCTTGCGGGGTAAAGCAGGCAGTCGCTGATGGATTACTTGATCTTCGGCGTTATGAAAGCTATTGCCAAATCCGAACTGAACTTTAATTCTTTCCTTAGTATCTGACGTTTTCAATATGAACAAGTTTATAATCCATACGCTCCTAGTTCCAATCCTCCTGTTAGTCGCCGTAACGTCAATATCCGCCAAGCAACCTAATGTGCTTGTCATTATGGTTGATGATCTGGGATACGGCGATTTGACAAGTTATGGTGCCGACGACCTACAGACACCAGGTATAGACTCGATAGTGAATGATGGCGTCAAATTCACAAATTTCTATGCGAACTGCCCTGTCTGTTCCCCTAGTCGCGCTTCTTTCCTGAGCGGACGTTATCCTGAGCTCGTTGGCGTGCCAGGAGTAATCAGGACGTATCCACAGGATAGCTGGGGATACCTTCAAAAAGACATAGTCACAATCGGAGACAAAATGAGGCAGGGTGGGTATTCCACAGCATTAGTCGGGAAGTGGCATCTCGGACTTACCGAAGAACACTGGCCCAACAATCGGGGGTTTGATCATTTCCATGGGTGGTTGGGCGATATGATGGATGACTACTACAAACATGAGCGGCATGGAATAAACTACATGCGACTTAATCAGGATGCCATCACGCCAAAGGGGCATGCGACAGATTTATTTACAAGCTGGGCTTGTGACTATCTGGATACCCAAAAAGGTAAAGAGGCTCCCTTCTTTCTATTCCTCGCGTACAATGCGCCGCATACTCCTATTCAGCCTCCGCAAGAGTGGTTGGATAAGGTCAAAACACGTTCGCCCAACATAACGGCAGCCCGTTCGAAGATAGTCGCCCTGATTGAACACTTGGATGCGGGGATTAGTACAGTACTTCGTCGGCTGTCAGCGAACGGTCAATCAGAAAACACGCTAGTCATCTTCACTTCTGACAATGGCGGCCAAGTTAACGTTGGTGGTAATAACGGGAACTTGAGGGACGGAAAACAGAGCATGTATGAAGGAGGCCTTCGTGTTCCCACGGCCTTTAAATGGCCCGGCCATATCAAATCCGGCCTTACAACCGAGCAACGCGCCTTAACGATGGATATCTATGCAACCATCTGCGACCTAGTTGGTATCCCCGTGGAGCATGAGATTGACGGCATATCGCTTGCCAAGGCGCTGAATGGTGATTCTTTAGGGAATTACGATCGCGACCTATATTTTCATCGCAGGGAAGGTAACCAACGTTACCAGGGATTAATTACAAATGCTATGATCCGTGGAGACTGGAAATTAATACATAACAGTCCCTTCGCTCCATTGGAACTCTATAACTTAAGAACGGATCCTTTTGAAAAGGTGAATCAGGCAGCAAAAAATCCTGCTAAATTCGCCGAACTTGCCAAGTCATTGCGAATACAGATTCAGCGCGGCGGAGCCGTTCCATGGCAACCCCCTGTAAGAACGCAGGTAAGCCCCTAGAAGGTGTTGACCAAGGACATTAGCTCGACGAAAATATCATTAGCTTATCTAATCTAGTCCGTCTCCCGAGAGTCTTCGCTGTGCCAGGCAATTCCGACCATTTTCAGTCAAACCCGTCTGACGACTCGGACGATTCGACTAAGATTTCACGCCCTGATTCTATACCGGGTGGCGAATCAGAAACGGGGTTTTACGACGCTTCGCCCCCGACTCCAAACTCCATTAGTGATTCAGTCCAACGCAAAACCGTCATAAGCAATCGGGTTAGCGGCCCCCAACTCCAACAGTCAAATGCAACTTTGGCCGGCGAGGAATTGGTTGGTAGTAACCTTGAACACTTCACCCTCGAAGAATTCGTTGGCAAGGGAGGAATGGGAGCGGTCTTTAGGGCCACCGACTCCAAGCTGGGACGCACAGTCGCGGTGAAGGTACTCGGCCAGCATCGAACGGATCCGGACTCGCTAAGACGTTTTACCAATGAAGCCCAAAGCGCGGCAAGGCTAGATCATCCCAATATCGCACGGGTATACTATGTCGGCGAAGAACGCGGCTGGCATTTCATCGTTTTTGAATATATTAACGGAGTCAATCTTCGTGACCTCATTGAACATAAAGGTCCATTACCTCTGGAAGAGGCATGGTCTTATGTCCTCCAAATCACCGATGCGTTAGTCCATGCATCTGCCAGAGACGTCGTTCATAGGGACATTAAACCATCCAACATCCTTGTGACAGCCGACGGGAATGCCAAGCTTGTGGATATGGGATTAGCTAGGCTACACCATGTCGACAACGCTGATAGTGACGTCACCGCTTCTGGTGTTACCCTTGGTACGTTTGACTACATCTCACCAGAGCAGGCAAGAGACCCCCGAAGTACAGACGTCCGAAGCGACATCTATTCTCTAGGATGCACTCTCTATTACATGCTGACGGGTTTGGCGCCATATCCTACTGGCACAGTCTTGCAAAAGCTATTGAGTCACAGTAGTGACCCCCCGCCGAACCCACAAGTTTACCGCAACGATCTCGATGATGGCTCTATCAAAGTATTGCACAAGATGTTGTCGAAACGGCCCGAGGATCGTTATCAACGTCCCATCGACATTATTAACGACGTCGTAAACCTGGCCGATCAGTTAGGACTAAAAATTAACAGGGGGGGGCACCAGTGGGCGCCCCCCGGACATGCTCCCCAGTTCACTTGGCTCCAACAAATAAGCTGGGCCCTTCCACTTTTGTGTCTAGTTACGATCGTCTTTACGGTAAGTCGGTTGACTAAACCCAGTGCAGAACTAGTGCTGGCGTTACCGACATTCAACGCTACTCCATATACAACGCCGGCCCAGACTCAGCCAGAGTTGGAAACTAATAATGCGCAGAGCACTCCCAGAGTTCCGTCACCATTAAGTAGTCCTACAGTGCGGCCAAAGGAGAATCGCGAATTCGACCCTGCACCTGATCTCCAAACAGTTATCGTCGGAAAACCGAATACGACACTTCCCGACAATATGGTCGCCGTTGACTCTTTTGATCGCGCGTTAAGTCTTTTGCCCGAAGATCCCGAAATCGGTATTATCGAAATCTGGGAAGATCTGACAATCCAAATGGGGGCACTTGAACTTGACGCGAGTAAAACCCCCAATCAGTCTCTGATAGTGCGCGGAAAATCAGGTATAACGCCGTCTATTACCATTTTATTGTCAGAGGCGGCATTAAAAACCTCGACGCCCGAATTCATTCAACTATCCGAAGGGGCCTTTACATTCCAAAATCTAAAACTTCATTTTCAATTGCCAGGTTTAGCTAGACAATCGTGGAGTTTATTTTCGGTTAGTCAGGTGACGGGGATAAATTTTACGGATATAACGATATCTTTAATTCCAGAGTCTGTTGAGGCGAATCTTCCAACACAGAGCGTCGCCGTCTTCAATTTATCATCTCCTCGAAATACTACGAACTCTAATATCGAGCCCACCGAGAAACCAGTGCCCATAGAGTTTTCAAATACTATCGTCCGTGGGTCGCTCACTCTTTTTAATAATCCGTGGTTGGCTCCCTTTCATTTTAGTTGGGATAACGGCATTTTTGCTTCTGATAATTGGTTGTTCACCCAGCAAACCGATGTTCAACCCCATCAGCCCGACATTCTTTTGTCCCTTGACAGCGTCACTGCTTTTTGTAGCCCCGGAGCGATAAATCTAACAAACGAATCAGGCACCAGTAGCGGGACTATTAGGCTTGAGTTTTATGATTCTATCCTGACAACCGAGTTCGGTACGCCCTTGTTTCTTATCCAGCAGCCGTCATTGGACCTCGATATCCCAATGACGATTCAAGGCGCCAATTTAGCAATTGCCAACACGTCGGTATTACTTGAACGGCAGAGTTCTAATGACCTTAATCAAACCTCGCAAACCACCGTCAGACAAATCTTGTCCCAACAACGAGCCAACGCCTATCCCGATTGGTTTCAGGTGCGACGCGTCACGGATAACCCGGAATGGGTAAACTCTCAGACACCCCCACCCGACAAATCTCTATTTCTAATGGACATTCAGGACTTTGCAGTAGACAACTATTCTGATTCGTCGCTTGGTTTCGATCGAAACAGGATAGAAGAGTCTACGAACTTACCGTAACTTAAATCTTATTAGAGCGGCACTCGAACTTAGCTATGCCTCCGCGCTAGTTTTACAACGGCTCAACACATTCAAACATCCATGATCTGAAAGAGTTTTTAAGTATGACAAAAATGTATCGCGATACTCCTGAAGACATTGAAGGGATGCCGTCCGGTATTCCCTATATCGTTGGGAACGAGGCGGCTGAACGCTATAGCTTTTACGGGATGAAATCAATTCTGATGGTTTTCCTGACAACGCATGTGTTTATGAAGACTGAGTTTGACGATTCAGGTGTGAACTACACCGAACAACAGGCGGAAGCGTTGGCTACTCAGTGGATCCATTGGTTCAATGTAGCTGTCTACTTACTACCATTTATTGGTGCCTTAATCGCCGATTGGTTATTTGGTAAATACAAAACCATTCTCGCATTGTCGATTGTTTACTGTGCCGGGCATTTCGTACTCGCCATTGATGAAAGTATCTGGGGAATGGGGGCTGGCCTCGGTTTGATCGCGTTTGGAGCCGGGGGGATTAAGCCCTGTGTTTCCGCACATGTGGGTGATCAATTCGGTGCCTCGAATCAGGTTTTACTGCCTCGGGTTTTCAGTTGGTTTTATTTTTCAATCAACATCGGCGCAATGTGCTCGATGATTATAACGCCACTAATTCTTCGGTGGACGGTAGACGATTACGGGGGGGCTATTGCTTTCGGAATCCCAGGCATTCTCATGCTAATCGCAACTATCATGTTTTGGATCGGACGCAAACACTTCGTCCACATACCGCCACGTGGCGATCAATTCTTCTCGGAAATCTTTAATTCTGAGGGGATCAAAGCCATTACCGCCCTGCTACCGGTCTTCCTGTTAACGGCAGTATTTTTCAGTTGTTTTGACCAGACAGCTTCAAAATGGGTAGCGCAAGGGAAAAAGATGGACGGCCAATTCCTCGGCCTGGAAATCCTTCCCGATCAGATGCAGTCGCTCAATCCGATATTGGTCCTCCTCTTTATCCCACTGTTTAGTTATGTCCTTTATCCGAGGATGGACGCGATAATTAGCTTGACACCGCTTCGTAAAATGGGGATCGGTTTTTTCGTTACTGCCGCTGCATTCAGCTGTAGCGCGCTCATCGAGGAGCAAATCTCAAAAGCCGTCGAGCTAAGTATAATTTGGCAGGGAATTCCTTATCTCCTTATTACTGCCGCAGAAATCATGATCTCGATCACCGCATTGGAGTTCGCCTACTCGCAATCTCCCAAATCTTCTAAATCACTGGTCATGGCAGTCTACCTTGGATGTATATCATTAGGAAACGCAGTGACGGCGATTACAAACGCTATCATTACTAAACCTGATGGTTCCAGCCTGTTACCTGGAGCGAATTACTATTGGTTCTTTACCGGTATGGTTTTAGTAGCTGGGATTTTATTTATTGGGGTTTCGAAGGTTTATTGGGGGCAAAGCTTTTTGGAGGCGGACCACGAACCTGTTGGAAACGAAGAATAAAATTTGAGTTTTCATGCAAAGCCCCCTATCTTGACAAAAATAATATGGCTGGTTCTACTAAGAACATAGTCAAATCCGGCCGATATTAGAAATTCAGACGAAAACTGGCTACAAAAATTCGAAACTATATCCGCCTTGGCGGTGTTATAACAAATATTCACCTTTGGTTTCCAGATTGGAGCAAGAACTAATGAAGAAATTCGCCGTAGTATTAGCAATCGCTGCCGTAGCATTTATTGGAACGGCAGAAAAGGCTCAAGCCATTCCTGCCTTCGCCAAGGCATTTACCGAACGTGTTATCAACACTAGCAAGAATGCAGATTTCGTTGCTGCAGCTAAGGAAGCAAAGTGTAACGTCTGTCACTTTGGCACCAGCAAAAAGAACAAAAACGATTTTGGAAAAGCATATGCTAAACACTTCAAAAAAGCAAATTACAGTTCGACGCGGGTTCGTGAGGAAGCTGCAGCGGTAAAGAAAGAATTCGACGAAGGCCTCAAAAAGGTACTCGCTGAAAAGAATCCGGCCGGGAAGACCTACCAATCTTTGATTGAAGGTGGAAGCCTTCCAGGTACCGTTGAGAAGTAAGTCTTAACTGCTTCTAATTAAATACGAAAAAGGGCTTGTTAAGTAATACTTAACAAGCCCTTTTTTTGTCAGAACAACCCTACTGTTCGAGGCGAATCTCCATTTTATGTGTGAAAGCTTCTTTTGATTTCAAAACCATGAGCCCGTGTTCTCCGGTTTCAAAAGCCAAACCCCCTGGGACTAACGTGTAGGGTTCCATGCAGATCGCTTCGCGGTGCGGTGGAGTATATATAACACAGATTTCGCAAGCCTCATCCCACGTGTAGATCAATTTGGAATTCGTACTGGGATTGGTAATCGTTGCAGTAGCCCGCCCATCTTT
The DNA here is from genome assembly GCA_002717145.1 of Planctomycetaceae bacterium. Taxonomy (GTDB): domain Bacteria; phylum Planctomycetota; class Planctomycetia; order Pirellulales; family Pirellulaceae; genus UBA721. Next base: position 21,610 of record PBCP01000073.1, read on the forward strand.
AAACTTAATTCCACTAAAGACGTCGTCCATAATTAGCCTGCCAAACGCGACACCGCTAGTCTGAAGATCGTCGTCCGTCAATTCCGACACCTCGCCGGTTGCAAGCATATCCTTCAAAATCCACTGCTCAGAAACCGGACAGGTCACCATACTAGCATCCGCGGAACCTGTCCCGATGGGCACCCTGAAATAGGCGTGTGTCCCAAATCCACAGGGTAAATCGACGTTGCCAGGATTTTGAATATCGTATTCAGCCAGAACTCCATCGTCCACAGCTGTATACGAGCAACGAATAAGAAAGTCAGAAGGCCATTGCTCCATAATTTCAGGCGCGTCCTGTGAAGCATGAAACTCAGCCGTGACGGCGTCAGCAGCCTTAGAAACGATACGCCACGGCCGATTAAGCACAAATCCGTGAATCGCATTACCAAGTCCGTCGTCACTCGCGACATGATAATCATTACCGGCAAAACAGAAGGATCTGCCATTTAGACGACCAGGAAACGGAAACAAAATAGGCGTTCCACTACCCGACGGGCTGCTTCCTCCTTCCGGAAAATTTGGGGCACTCCATAAAAGTTCTGTGTCTCCGACGACAATTGAAAACAGATTGAAACCAATTTCAGGTGCAATACGTGCCACCGTCTTGCCACTTTTACTAGATAGCTCGATTGTTTGCATTTCGAATAAGCCCTTTGATCAGTTTATCGAATCCAATTAGTTTTTCATATCAATTAGGTCAATACAGAAACCGCTACCATACAACAAAACATCGTGATAAATGTCGCTACCGCCCTTACTAAATCAGAGCGTCTTACGCGTTGTCCGATTAATCCCGTCCATTGTTGCAATTGGACGAACAACAGAATCAGGCCAGCCGCTAGCATGGTTGTCGGAAGCAGGTCCCCCCCTAATAGATCTTGAGTTCTATCGGCTGGCATCGCGATAACCGTCCATATCCCTACTGCTAGCTGACAAAATAAAAGGATTAACATGTTCCGAGCCGACCAACGACAAACAGAGATGGCAGAATCTCTTTGAATCCCGCCAGCGTATTGATTAGCAACTCTTATCGCGATGACGGCCACGTAAGCGCTTGCGGCTGCTAAGAGTGCCAAACAAGCATGAATCCAGCGTGAAAGCGACTCCGAACTATGAGCCAATGTGTTGAAGGACTCCCGACTTAATTCTTGTCCGACTTCGGTGAGATACGACACCTGCTGCTCTGGAATAGCTCCAATCACTATGAACAATATCGGTAGATGATAAAGAAGATTAAACGAGCCGACGGAAAGGGCTATTGCCCGTATCCAAAATGACCGCTTTCCGCCATAGTGGCGCTTACCATGGAGGTAAACCGTCAACAGGATTAACATCGAGACAAGCCATTCGACTCCAGCCCATTTAAACTTCGTCATTACCAGGTGACACCGTTCGTGATAGTCTTCCGACCACAATACCCCCGCCAATCCAAGCCCCAGTAGTGAGCCTAATAAGATCAGGATAAAGGCGTGCCTAATAAGATTGATCGTAAATGTCCAGAGCGCGTCCCGATGCTCTTCGTCCGTAAACTTAATAAGCTTACGGTTCAAAGGTACCGCAAGCAGAGGTAAGCCTACGCCGACTCCAATAACGAGTAAGTGGGCTGACTGGACGATAATCTGGAGAATCTGCATCTAAATCCTATCCAAACGGGCTAGGGATCAACCGAACACTTCTTCGAACACTTCCTGATTGAAACCCACCAATAGCGTCTTCCCTACAACCATCGTTGGGGCTCGCAGGTTACCAGTAGGTCCCAACATGTACCGAGCGATTTCTTCGTCCGAAACCGTTTCATTTTTCAAATTCTTAGAGAGAACTTTCTTGCCTTTGATAGCAAGCAGTTTGCTCGATTCCGATATTAGATCCTGAGCCTTTTCCTTACCGTAGGGTGGTTTGGATGGTTTTTCGACCTCTTTCGGTTGTATGTTTGCGTTGGCAAGAAACTCTTGCGCCTATATACAACTAGTTCATCCGCCTCGATGGTAATACCACTGGATTTTCTTAGCCATTTTGATTGTCCTATGTATAGAGTGATGTTGCCACTTAGGATATACAAATCCGTCACATCTGCAATATGGTCTTAAGTGTATAAGCAATAGCTAGCCACCTGATGATTTTCTTATATCATAATCAAACGATTTAATCGGTCGTGAAGCGTCAACAAATATCGCTGCCAATCCCGCGACTAGGAACATTACCCCGCACAAGTAGAACATAGCGTTCCAGCCGTATAGTTCCTGAACTTGCGCAAGTAGGATTGGTGAAACCGCCGCCCCAAAATTCCCAAACATGTTTCCGAAGCCCAAGACCACGCCGACATATCTTCCACCAACATCTTGCGTAAATGCCCACATACTCGGGACTGAGAAATCAACACTTAAGGCAACAAATGCCATCGCCCAAGTGACAGCCCACGGATCTGCCAGCAGAGGACAAGATAAAAAGCAAACAGCAGCCAGAATCATGGCGGCCGTCCATGGAATTGCCCGACCGAATCTCAGGCCAATACGCTTTGCAAGTTTATCTGTAACCACGCCTCCAAATAACATGCCAACAAAGCCAACCATTAGCGGTACAGCAATCATATCCGACCTCTCAGCCATTGCTACGTGGTGTTCCTCCATTAAATATTCGACGAACCAAGTCACAATAAAGAGCCAGCCAATATTTACACAGAATTGACTTAAGCCGGACATCCATACGCTTGGACAACTTAGGATTTCCCCCACGGGTAGCTTGGCCTCGCCTTGGCTGTCTTCACTCTCACCGATAATGAGGGCCAATTCCTGTTTATTCACTCTTGGGTGCAGTCCTGGGAAATCGCGTAATACGATCCATGTTACCAACGCCCCTAAAACTCCAAGACCGGCAAATAAAAATAACGTCGGCCGCCAACTGGCAACATACAGTCCTTGGACGTTCTCGGGAAACACTGCTTCGAGCAAATGCCGGTTGAGCCGCTCTTGATCCCGAATTGGTAATACGCCGCCTTGCCTAAGTTTCTCTATTTGAACGGTTGCGAATTTATCCAAGCTGTTGAGAGCATCGAACTGTTGTTTTTGATAGAAGTCTTTATCCTGAATCATTTTGGACAATCCGGTGGCCAACACCTCTGGGCTGTACGCAGTTCCCGCCGGAAATGAACTCGCAAACTGGTTTGCAATATACGATTTATATCGTGGCACCACTTTATCGTCCGCGATAGCAGTCGCAATGTCGGACGCCAGTTCTTTGGGTTTGATGATCTGGTCAGCTGTCAGAATATATGATTGATTGTCGGGCAGAAATGCCACAAGTAATCCAGCACTTAGGATCGGAACGACGGCTCCCCCAATTCGCCCACCTAATGCTACGAACCCGCTCGCCTTACCTCTTTGTTCTGCAGGCATCCACCGTCCAACGACAGCGGACGCCGTCGGGAACGCTCCCGCCTGTCCTAAACCGAATGCCGCTCTAGCCAAACACAACATCACTAGAGAACCCGCCAATCCGACCGTCGCCGCGAAAAATGACCAGATGAGGATATAGCTTGTCAAAAGCAAACGTGGCCCAAAACTGTCGGATAGCCAACCTGCGGGCATCTGACCAATCGCATAAAACCAGAAAAACGAACTTACTGCGTAACTAAAATCCGCTTTCGAAAGCCCTAGCTCCTGCCGGATGTAAGGTTGAGCAATGCCAAAGGCATATCTATCGACATATAGAATTACCCCCATCAACATCAGGGCGGCAATCACAAAGAAACGTACTTTGGTAGGCTTTGGCATCTAACTGGTCCTCACCGGCTTGTATACAGGCGCTCTATCCTAAACTATTCCGACCAACATAGCCTAACGGTTCCTGCTAGCAGATATGCAATAAGATTGTGCGTCCCTTCACCTAATTCGCTAGAATAGACTTATTGCGAAATCCATTTTTTTGATATACCGACCTCATGCTTCGTTTATTTTTCATAGGCCTGGTTTGCCTTCCCTCCATTGGATTAGGTGACGAGTTTGAATTCTTTGAAACTCACATTAGGCCAGTTTTAGTCACACACTGTTACGATTGTCATAATTCCGAAACATCTGAAGCCGACTTGAGGCTTGACCTACGGCAGGGTCTGCTAAAGGGCGGGAAGTCCGGCCCCGCCATCGTCCCCGGCCAACCTAGTAAGAGCCTCCTGCTTAAGGCAGTAACCGCTAAGGACGGGCATCGACGGATGCCACCTAAGGACTTCGGTGATAGTCTTACAGAACAGCAAATTAGACATTTCCAAATTTGGATACGCGACGGCGCTCCGGATCCTCGGGAAGGCTCTTTCTCTACTTCGATCAACAAATCAGCGAAAAACCATTGGGCTTTCCAACCGCTCAAATCTGCCTCAATTCCCGAAGGCCGGCATCCCGTCGACTACCTTCTGTCACGCCAGTTAGAGACAAAAAAGTACGTTCCACTTCCACCTGCTGACCGAAGGACTCTAATCCGTCGTTTGTCCTACGACCTTATCGGTTTGCCTCCCACTCCAGAGCAACTCGCGACTCCAGCGGATCGCATTGATGA
>PBCP01000074.1 GCA_002717145.1 Planctomycetaceae bacterium
CAAGCCTTCTGCAAATGCAGTACCCTGAACGCATTGTTTCCATTTGGTTTCAATCCGGGACTGCTTATGGCTACTGGAAAAAGGGAGAAATCGAATCTCCAGTCATTCCTCGAGCTGCGATGCAAATCCCAATGATGGCAAACCCAGGACTTAAAGAAAAGGATCACGAGCGTTTTCATGTAGCTTGGGACTATAGCCTTGCCATGTTCAACGACTACCGTAGTCAGGGAGCGCCTATCGCCTTTACTCCGGACCCAGTGACAGGACATGACACAGGAGATTCACGCTATTTGGCGATTCCCTTCTTTGACACGACACTTGCTATGCGTTTGCCTGAAACGCAGGGAGCCCCGTTAAAGAAAGTCGACCATAGCAAAGCGTTTCTTGCCCCCCTCCTTTCAAGCGATCCTGTAGGAGTGGACAAGTATAGCGGCGATCCGCTCAAAGCGTGTTGGCTGCCCGATGCAGCCTTTGCCTCCAAGTGGTCTGAATTTGTAACAACCGGTGCTGTCAAAGATACCACACCTCCACCGACTGTAAATTCTGTATCCGCTAAACCAACCGATTCGGGAATTGTTATCACGTGGAAAGCGGACGCCGACTTGGAAAGCGGAATCCGGCAATTTGTCGTCTTCCGAAACAACGAAGAATTGGGACGAGTGCCAGCGACACTCCCTAAGAAACCCTATCGCAATTTGTTTCAGGGTAAGACCTATGGTGATACTCCGGTTGCGGGATATCCTAAGCTGGAATTTACTGACAAAACCGGTAAACCGACCGATCGCTACCGGATTATTTCTATCAACAGTGCTGGGTTGGAGTCGGAGTAAATTCGATGGCAATTGTTTCTTTGGAGAACGTCACGATTGGCTATCGTGGCCCCACTTTACTAGAAAAGGCTAGTTGTCGGATCGAAGACAACCAGCACATCGGGTTACTGGGTCGCAACGGTGCGGGCAAAACAACCTTAATGCGGCTTATTCTCGGACTGGAACACCCCGACGATGGGCAGGTCGTTCTTCATCCGGACAGGTCTGTTGCCTGGCTCCCTCAGGAAGTCCCGCAGGATATGCCGGGTACCGTTCGGAATGCGATACTAGAAGGACTCAAAGGAAGCCATTTGCCTGAATGGGAGCAGATTCAAAAGGCTGAACAGTTAGCATCTCGCATGCATTTGCAACTGGATGCATTCTGCAACGAGCTCTCATCCGGTTGGAAACGTCGAGTGCTTCTTGCACAGGCCATTGTGTCTGAACCTGATTTACTTTGCCTGGACGAACCTACGAACCATCTTGATATCGAGTCGATACGATGGCTGGAACAATTTCTTTCTAAATGGCGAGGCTCTCTTTTATTTGTGACGCACGACAGGGCTTTTTTACGCAAGATCGCCAAGCGAATTTTGGAAATAGATCGTGGTCGAATCTTTGACTGGACCTGTGACTATGACACATTCCTGGTCCGTAAGGAGGAAGCGCTCGCCGCTGAAGAAAAACAGAATGCATTGTTTGACAAGAAGCTGGCTGAGGAAGAAGCCTGGATCCGACAAGGAATCAAAGCCCGGCGCACTCGTAATGAAGGCAGAGTTCGAGCCTTAAAACAGTTGAGACTCGAACGTAGTCAAAGACGCGAGCGCACGGGCAAGTCAAATATCCAGATTCAGGAAGCTCAAAAGAGTGGCCAACTGGTGGCTCAGGCGAAGCAAGTAACGTTTGGGTATGCAAAACAGCCGGTCGTTGAGGATTTTTCCACCACGATTATGCGAGGCGATCGAATCGGTGTGATTGGGCCTAACGGCGTCGGAAAGACTACGCTTATTAAGCTGCTACTGGGGCAACTCAACCCACAGTCCGGCAGTGTAAGATTGGGTACCAATGTCCAACTTGCTTATTTCGATCAGCTTCGTGAACAACTCGATCCAGAGCAAACCGTTCAGGAAAATGTTGGAGAAGGCGCAACCAAAATATCAATCAACGGTAATGCCAAACATGTGCTGGGCTACCTACAGGATTTTCTGTTTACTCCGGAACGGGCACGAATGCAGGTTAAGTTCCTTTCCGGTGGTGAACGCCACAGAATACTGCTGGCTAAGTTATTTGCCAAACCTGCCAATGTCATCGTCCTCGACGAACCGACAAACGACCTCGATACAGAGACTTTGGAATTACTGGAGGAACGTCTTTTAGCATTTGAGGGCACGGTAATCGTTGTAAGCCATGACCGTGCTTTTCTCAACAACGTCGTAACAAGCACGATCGCCATTGAAAACGGAAAATGCAAAGAATATGACGGCGGCTACGATGATTGGCTGCGACAATCAAAGCAAGTAGCAACGCCTCCACGTACGGAAGCTGAGAAGCCCCATTCATCAAAATCCGCACCCGATGCAAATTCGAAACGAGTGCGTAAACTCACTTACAAGGAAAAACAGGAGTTTGATAAGCTCCCGGCAGAGATCGAGGCAATCGAAACTGAAATCGCGTCAATGCACGAGGTAATGTCTGCTCCTGATTTTTATAAAAAGCCCGCGGACGAGCTCAAAACCGCGAGTGAAAAGCTTAAGACCCTGGAAAACAAGCTTGAAGCATCAATGCTACGCTGGGAAGAGCTTTCCTTACTAGACAACTGACCTCCCCCCCGTAGTAGTGGCGAATGAGCTTCTGACGTGGAAGTAGAAGTGCATGCTACTTATAATATTGAAGTGATTACCGATAATGGTAAAAGGCGATCTAATTGATGGAGGAGGTTCTCAATGTTATCTATTTTTGGAAAGAAGGCTCCCAAAGACTCATTTTGTGACGGAATAAGTCGCCGTGGAGTACTGAAGATCGGTGCGTTAGGAGTAGGTGCCTTCGGCCTGAATATGGCCGATATCCTGAGAGCAGAAGCAAACTCCGGCTCCTCCATGAAACATAAGGCTGTGATTAACGTATTTCTTGGTGGTGGTCCTCCTCACCAGGACATGTGGGAAATCAAAACCGATGCCCCGAAGGAAATTCGGGGCCCTTTCAAACCGATTTCGACAAATGTACCGGGAATTCAAATCGGTGAGTGTTTTCCTGAGATCGCCAAAATCATGGACAAGTCCACCGTATTACGCGCCGTTACGGGTTGTGAAGGCAGGCACGATTCATTTCAGTGCATGACCGGCTTTCGTCACGCTCAGATGCGAGCCTTAGGTGGCCACCCCGCACTCGGAAGCGTTTTACATAAACTAGAGGGGCCTGTAGACCCCAGCGTGCCACCATACATCGGTATGAAGACTGACGGCGTCTGGCGGAACCCGGGTACTCCAGGATTTCTCGGGCCTACCTATTCGCCCTTTATTCCGGACGGCCAGGGGCTGGCGGATATGAAGTTATCCGGTATTACTACGGACCGACTGGCCGATCGCAAAGCCGTTCTCAAGAGCTTTGACCGCCTGAAAACAAGCATTGACGCAACCGGCCAACTGAAAGGGTTAGATTCCTACCAACAGCAGGCCTTCGACGTACTTACCTCGAGTAAGCTTGTTGATGCCTTGGATGTGTCCAAGGAAGACCCTGCTATACGAGCCCGGTATGGTGACGGCAAACCATTCAAATACAAATACGACGGAGCTGACACCAACAATGAAATGCTTCTTCAGGCCCGTCGTTTGGTTGAAGTAGGCGTTCGTTGTGTAACGTTGACCTACGGTCGCTGGGACAGCCATGGTGACAACGAAGGATTGGTTCGCCACCATGGAACTCGAATTGACCAGGCGGTGGCCGCCTTAGTCACGGACCTGGAAGAGCGGGGTATGCTGGACAATGTCACTGTTTTGGTTTGGGGCGAGTTTGGCAGAACTCCGCGAATTAATGACAAAGGCGGTCGCGACCACTGGACTCAGGTTAGCTGTGCCTATATGGCCGGTGGCGGCATGAAGAATGGACAGGCAATAGGTAGTACAAACCGATTAGGGGAGCATGCCCATAGTCGTCCGGTTCACGTGCAGGAGATTTTCGCAACGCTGTATCACAATCTCGGAATTGATACGAGTGCGACGACCGTCGTCGACCCGACAGGACGTCCTCAGTATCTGACTCAGATGGACCCGATCGCTGAACTCGTTTAGTTTAGTACACATCCGTTTATCGATAAAGCTCTGTTCCGCAATTCAGGTGAACCGGTGAAGTTCTTCCTTACTTTCCTGACGGCATGGATCAGCTCCTTCTGCGGGTATTCCCTTACACTTCAGGCAGGTGAACGAGAAGATTTCTTTGAGGAGAAGATTCGCCCCCTGCTTATTAGTCGCTGCACTGAGTGTCACGGAGCCTTCGTTAAGGAAGGCAAATTACAGTTGCATCATCAGGCTGGCGCATTTACCGGCGGGCTATCAGGAAAGGCTATCATACCGGGTGATGCAGCAAATAGCCTGTTGTATCAGGTGGTAGCACAGACTCACGACTCCATATCCATGCCTCCCGATGACTCGCTTTCAAACGAAGAAATAGCGGACATTCGAAAATGGATCGCAGACGGAGCAGTGTGGCCTGTTTCTAAAGTCGAGTTCTTCCAGCGTTCAATTTTCAATACTCTGAATAAATCATGTGTTAAGTGCCACAACGAGAAACAAAAGACCGGCGGCTTAAGTCTGGCAAGTCGTGAGCATTTAATACGCGGCGGTTCCAGTGGACCTGCCGCCATCGCAGGTAATGCGTCTGCCAGCCTACTCATTCAGATTCTGGCCGGCGACAGGCAAACCGCAACAGATCATACTCAGCTATTAAATCAAAAGGACCTTTCTGCGTTTACAAAGTGGGTTAACGACGGGCTTCACTGGCGAGAGCCAAACGCATCACCCGAATATTTAATTACAGAGGAACAGCGACAGTTTTGGTCTTTCGTGCCGGTCGCATCTGTCCCCCCCCCTAAAACCAAGATCGCCTCGACCAATCCAATTGACCACTACATTCAGGCGAAGCTGGACGATCGCATGTTAAACGCGTCGGGGCGAGCATCAGCACGCAACCTCATACGTCGGGCTTACTATGACCTTCTAGGCTTGCCACCTACGCCTAAACAGATCGCGCAGTTTGAAATCGACTACGCCACCTCCGGGCACACCGCATTCGCCGATTTGGTGGACCGACTTCTCGAGTCCAAACACTACGGCGAACGCTGGGGAAGGCACTGGCTGGATCTGGTGCGTTATGCAGATACGGCGGGGGACGCGGCAGATTTCCCGGTACCCGAGGCATACAAATATCGCAACTATGTGATTGATGCCTTCAATAAAGACAAGCCATATAACCAATTCATCAAAGAGCAGATTGCCGGTGACCTGCTACTGTACAGTAATGACGACAATCGATGGGAGCAGATCGTTGGTACAGGATATATCGCCATTAGCCGCCGCATTGGTGTAAGCCCCCATAATCTGAAACATATTACTATTGAAGACACGATCAATAATCTCGGTACAACATTTATGGGATTAACTCTTGGTTGTGCCCGCTGTCACGATCACAAATTTGACCCTCTGCCAACCACTGACTATTACGCCCTGTACGGAATCTTTTCCAGTTCCGTTTACCCTCATGCTGGAGCCGAGCACAAACCCTGGCGAGACGATTTCGTCTATCGAATTGGACAAAGCGAAGCTTCCGAATTATTGGCTGACAAACGCCAGATACTGGAGGAGTGGAATCGCAAAGAACGTGTTGCACTGGAAATCTATCGGGATTTCCAACGAATGAAGATAACCGAACCTGGCAAAACCCGGGAGTCCACCTGGGCCAATGTGCTGGCAGTCCGAGAGCAACGTCGGGAGCACGCAGAGTCGTTTCCGGATTTAGAAACAGCATATGCCATTCAGGAGGGCGTTCCGCATGATGCCTTTGTTCAGAGAGGAGGCAACCCGGCTACAAACGCCCGGGGGCAATTGGTTCCTCGTGGGTTTTTAAAGATTCTTGGCGGGCAAAAAGTACCCGAAGCCGTTACTGGTAGCGGGCGACTAGAACTTGCCAACTGGATTGCCTCCAATGACAACCCCTTAACTGCACGAGTCATGGCCAATCGTATTTGGCATTACCATTTCGGTAAAGGTATCGTCACGACTACCAGTGACTTCGGTATACGCGGGGCAGCCCCTACACATCCTGAATTACTCGACTTTTTGGCGACGGAGCTTATGAACAACGGTTGGTCGGTGAAACAACTACACCGGCTCATCATGAATTCCGAAACATACATGCGTTCAACGGCTGATGTTAAAGAAAATCTGGGAAACGATCCGGACAACAAATTTTACTGGCGTTTTGATCGGCAGCGGCTGGATGCTGAACAAATCCGGGATTCGCTACTGAAGATAAGTGGCGAATTGGATGTCACTCCGGGTGGCCGTCACCCGTTCGATCATCGTTTGACGTATTTCTATCGACAACACGAACCATTTGTCGGCAACTTTGAGACAACGCAACGCACTGTCTATCAAATGCAGCAAAGGTTTGTAAAAAACGACTATTTGGATTTATTTGATGGTCCGGATGGCAATATACAGATGTCAGAACGAAAGGTGACGACGACGACACTGCAGGCACTATTCATGATGAATTCCGACTTCATTCATGTGCGTAGTGAGGCTATTTCAAAACGCATATTAGATTCTTCGGCGGTAAACGAACGAATAGAAACAGCGTACCAGCTTCTATTTGGCCGCATACCAAATCAGGATGAAATCGAACATGTTAGCCATGTCGCAGCTACCTTAACTGCATCTACCAACGAACACGTTGCCTGGTTATCTATTGTCCGAAGTATGATTAGCAGCAATGAATTCCTGTACCTTGACTGAGATGATTTGTATGCCTGCTAAGCTCCATTCTTCCAACCACTGCGTACGGAACCACTCGCTTACTGCCACGTCCCTGTGGCTTGCCCTAGCTTTTTTATGGTCGTGTGGTGTTACGGTTGTCGCTGCACAGGACGAAGCACCTTTACTGAAGCAACGCATCTCTGAACTGGAAGCTGAAAACAGAGCATTACGTAAGATCCTTACAGAGATTGGGAGCACACTAAAAGACGTGCCCACGTCAGCCACTGCGCTGCAGCCTAACCAGGATGGTCTCCGCATTATTGTGATGCCCGACGACTGGGGAGAGTCGCGAATTGCAGACATGAAGAAAGTTGCCGAGTCGGCAGCCCATCCGATAGTTTCTCTGTTAAAGGAGCAGGGATTTGCCCCAATCATCTTACAGCGTTCAAAATCCGGCCCCATTACACTCTACAAACGCGGAGCCGGAAATGAATATCAAGTCAGGCTGGACACCAGCGACAGAGCGTGGGCTCAGCTGGCATTTCAATTCGCACATGAATTCTGTCACATCGTCTGCAACTATCGAGATGCGAAAAACCCGCAAATTTGGTTTGAAGAGACGCTTTGTGAATGTGCCTCCCTTTATTCTTTACGCCGCATGGGCGAAAACTGGAAGACCAACCCACCGTATTCCAATTGGAAGAGCTATGCGACAGCATTGACTGATTACGCAAATACTCGAGTGAACGCACAAAATGCCAAAACAAAAACGGTCGCGGAGTTTTACCATGAAAACAAAAAAGAGCTCGAAAGAAGCGGGACCAATCGCGAACTCAACAATTTTATCGCCGTCCAGTTACTCCCGTTGTTTGAGGATTCCCCCGAAAGCTGGCATTCGCTGCGATACCTCAATCTCGGTAATCCTGAGGAAAACCTGTCTTTAAAAGAATACCTGGAAGGTTGGTACCAAAGAGTGCCGGAACGGCATCGTGAGTTTATCCTCAGAGTATCGAAGCTATTTGAGATCGAACTGGATAATGCCGGCATCAAGAAGTAATGCCAACGGACACCGAAGGTTCTTCCATGTCGAACAGGAAAAACATGACTAAAATAAACTGTAATAACAAATCCTTTGAGGCCAAGTCGTCAGGAGTGAAAGCATGCACAGAAGAACGATGATTTCGTCTATCGCCGGGGCAGGTCTCATGATGCCCGGCATGCTAAGCGAGTTAATTCATGCGGAAGACAATCCACTTGCTCCCAAGGATCCACACTTCACTCCAAAAGCCAAGCGGGTCATATTCCTGTTCATGACCGGTGGCGTGTCGCACGTCGACACCTTTGACCACAAGCCGGAATTAAATGCGCGGCATGATCAGGAACGTCGAGCCCGACAATTCTACAAAGGTAGCGGTTGGCGATTTCGGCCACGCGGCAAGTCCGGCATCGAAATCAGTGATCTATTCCCTCACATCGGTGAAGTAGCGGATGAATTGACGGTTGTCAATTCGATGAAAAACATCAACGGCGATCACTTTGGTGCTACCATCGGCATCCATACCGGTAGTGCAACATTCAACCGCCCCAGCTTTGGTTCCTGGGTGAGCTACGGATTGGGAACGGTCAATCAAAACCTTCCATCCTTTGTGGTGATGTCCAAAGGACTACCATATGGCGGCGGACAAAACTGGGGGTCGGACTTCATTCCTGTTTCACATCAGGGCACTCGACTTGTCCCGGGTGACGAGCCGATTCGCAATATCGGGCCACAACCATCTTCGCGGAAGCACCAAAAAACCGAACTGGACTTAGTTGATTACTTCAACAAGCTACACCTCCGGGGACGTGAAAGCGATTCAAATCTGAAGTCACGTATTCGCAGTTTTGAAACCGCGGCCGGCATGCAACTGGAAGCACCTGAGGCATTAGACCTGTCCAGGGAATCTGAGCAGACTCTGAAGCTTTATGGATTAGAGGAAGGGCAAACTGATTCATTCGCGTGGCAATGCTTAGTTGCTCGACGCATGGCGGAACGCGGTGTCAGATTCATTGAACTAGTAGATGGTGACACCGCATTGGACTTTAACTGGGATGCTCATGCCAATATCAGCAAATATCCACAACTCGCCCGTAACGTCGACAAGCCAATTGCCGGCTTAATCAAAGACCTTAAGCAACGCGGAATGCTGGACGAGACGCTGGTCGTCTTTACCACAGAATTTGGGCGTGGCCCCTGCGTTCCGTCTGCAGGCACCGATGGGCGGGGACACTGGGCCAATGCATATTCCTCATGGATTGCTGGAGGTGGAATTAAGGGAGGCGTTGTTTATGGCAGGACCGATGACTTCGGAATGGAAGTCGTTGACGATGAATGCTCGCCCCACGATTTCCACGCAACTCTTCTTCACTGTCTAGGAATCGACCACACCCGATTGACCTATCGACATGCCGGGCGTGACTATCGCTTGACTGATGTCCATGGCCATGTCATCAACGACATTCTCAACTAACAATCCGATTATCGAAATCAACGCCCCAGCGGGACTTTCCAATCGCAGGGCATTTGAGTCTTCCCTAAGCAAGTCTAAAAAATACCGCTATCATCCGCGATTGAGCGATTCCAAAGGTCTGTGTTAAAATGAGTTACTACAACCGATCTGGAATAACCCACCTAATTAAAAACCTACTTATGACTCGAAGCCGCACTATCTCTGGTTTAATCTCAACTCTACTTTTTGTTTCGCTAATTCAGGCTGGCGAAACGAAGCCGTCTCAGGAAGGTATTGAGTTTTTCGAGTCCAAAATCCGTCCGGTGTTAGTTCAGCATTGCTATCAATGCCATGCCGTGGATGCCAAGAACATTCAGGGAGGACTCGTATTGGACTCTCGTGAAGGAGCCCTAAAAGGTGGGGACTCCGGTCCTTCTGTGGTGCCAAACAACACCGAAGAAAGCCTTATCCTGAGTGCACTGAAATTCGAATCTTTCGAAATGCCTCCCAAAGGAAAGCTTTCCGACGAAATCATTGCCGACTTCGAAAAATGGATTGAAATGGGAGCACCTGATCCTCGCGACGGCTCGACGATCGTTAAGAGCAAAATTGACTTCGAAGAAGGCCGCAAGCACTGGGCATACCAACCAGTGCAAATGCCCGAACGACCGAAGGTCAAGAACAAAGCATGGCCACAAAACAACATCGATTATTTCACACTTGCCAAAATGGAAGAGCACGGCTTGGCTCCGGTCTCCCGCGCCAGCAAACAGGCTCTAATACGACGGGCCACATATGACCTAACGGGTTTACCCCCAACAGCGGCGGACGTCCAGAGCTTCCTGGAAGACAACTCGGACGAAGCCTTTGCCAGAGTCATTGAGCGACTTTTAAATTCCCCTCATTACGGTGAACGCTGGGGGCGATACTGGCTGGATGTGGCTCGCTATAGTGAAGACCAGGCACATACTTTTGCAACTCGACCAAACACGGAAGGCTTCCGATATCGAGACTGGGTTGTCTCTGCTTACAACCGCGACATGCCCTTTAACCAGTTCGTTAAGTTACAGATTGCCGGCGACCTCTATGGTCCTACCGGGGATCAACCTTACGAACATCTTGTGGCTTTAGGTTACTTTGGGCTGGGTGCTCAGTATTACAAGAATACCGATCGCGAACGAGCCATGGCAGATGAACTTGACGATCGAATTGATACGTTAACACGAGGTTTCCTCGGGCTGACCGTGTCATGCGCCCGATGCCATGACCACAAATTCGATCCGATCCCAACCATGGACTACTATTCCATCGCGGGAATTTTCGGTAGCTCCCGACTCCACGATGCTCCTCTTTGTACTCCCGAAGATATCAAGGCATACAACGACGGTCAAAAGCGGCTCAAGGACACTGATAACGCCGTCAAAAAATACTTAGCTGATCAAAAGGAAACGGCGGCTCAATCCAAGGTTGGTGATATAGCGAATTACATGAATGCGGTCTGGATATTCCAAACGGCCAAGGCAAATGGACAAAGCCTCAACACAAATGAACTGGCGAAAGTGTCCATGGTCAATGAATATTTACTCAAGCGATGGATAGGATTCCTGGACCCCAAGAACAAAGGCAAAGTAGTCGAACTGGAAGCATGGTTCAATCTTGTGCCTGCCAAAGCTGATTCGATTACTGTCGACACACCGATCCCTGACAACGTAGCTATGGTAACTACAGGGTTCCAGCAGGCGATTGAAAACATGCTCAACGTTTCCCCCGATGGTGACGCCGTCGTCAATCTTGCTCAGCTCAAAGAGGGAGAACAACACAAACCTGGACACCCTCGGTTTGTAACTCCCGTCGCAACGAAAGTACGTCCAAAAGCGAACATCGTCGTCGACATTGCTGGCCATAAAGAGATTTATCTGATTGTTACGGACGCCGGTAATGGCAAAAGTTGTGACCACGCGGACTGGATTGAAGCTCGATTTGAAAATCCGGAAGGCAAAGTCATTAGCCTTTCAGACCTGGATCCGAAACAAGTTGACAGTTTTGGAGGCCCTAACAAAAACAAGAATTATCAGGGACAACCCATACGAGTTGGGGGGAAGGAATACAAAACTGGAATTGGTGTGCATGCCCCGTCAAAGCTTGTCTATGATATTCCGGAAGGATTCACTTTGTTCAAAGGAGCTGGTGGTCTGGATAACAGCGGTTCGGATCAGGGTCCTTGTGGTGAACAAGCGACCGTGCAGTTCGCCATTTACACAGAAGAGCCCAAAGTGCAACCGGAAGCTGGTTCTACCGACCTCTTAACGAAAGTACTGGGCAAAGACGGGCCGCTTGCGGTATCCGACAAAGATCTGGAAGAATTTCTGGAAGGGGATGCCAGGGAGATGTTGGTTCGGCTGAAATCTGAAGCTGAAGAGGCCAAAAAGACTGCACCACCCAAATTTCCCGTCGCCCATGCTTATACAGAAGCTTCGCCGAAGGACATGCGAGTTTTTGTGCGTGGCAATCCTGCTAACAAACGGGAAATTGCTCCGCGCCGATTTCTTCAGGTTTTAGCTGGAGAAAACCCTCCTGCCTACGAGGATGGCAGTGGCCGCAAGCAATTGGCGGAGGATATCACTTCAAACGAGAACCCACTAACACCTCGCGTCATGGCCAATCGAATCTGGCAACATCACTTTGGACGTGGGATTGTCAACACGCCGAGTAACTTTGGCATTCTGGGGGACCGCCCAACACACCCACTGTTACTGGACTACCTTGCTCGTACATTCCTGGATAACAACTGGTCCATAAAGCACCTCCATCGCGAAATCATGCTTTCAGCAACGTACCAATTAAGCACAGAAACCAATGACGACAACGCGGAAGTGGACGCGGACAATTTATACGTTTGGCGAATGAAACAGCGTCGTCTCGACATTGAAGCCTGGCGGGATGGCTTATTGGATGTCTCGGGGCGTCTGGACAAAACACTCGAAGGGCCATCTACAAACCTGGCAGATGCCAATAACGTACGACGTACGATTTACGCAAAAATAAGCCGACATGAGTTAGATAGTCTTTTGCGACTATTCGATTTCCCGGATGCGAACATCACCAGTTCCAAGCGAACCGAAACGACCGTACCTCAGCAACAACTGTTCGTGCTTAACAGTCCCTTCATGATTCAGCAGGCGAAATCATTTTCCACTCGTCTTCACACGGAGGCACCGGACTCGGATAGCTCCCGGGTCAAGCTCGCATTTCAATTAGCCTACGGTCGATTCCCATCAGACGCGGAACTCAATCTGGGGCTCGCATACTTAAGTGCGGAAGATTCCGAAGAAAACCAAATGAGCCGCTGGGAGCGATATGCTCAGGTGATTTTGGCCAGCAATGAATTTATGTACTTAGACTAATTTAGGACGAAGCAACACGCTTTTAGGACCAAACAAATGACACCTTATCGTTACGGGCTAACACGTCGCGAATATATCCAAAAGATGGGCACTGGCCTGGGCATGCTTGGCATGGCCGGCATTATGGCTGGCGATGGCACGCTGGCGGCCGATGCACCAGCAGGCATTAGCGATAAGCCGTTAGCACCAAAGGCACCGCATTTCGCGCCACGCGCCAAACACATCATCCATTTATTTATGAATGGCGGTCCTTCACAGGTGGATACATTTGACCCTAAACCCGCATTAGATAAATACAACGGCCAACGCCCGGATGCTGCCGATTTATCGACCGAACGTAAAACTGGCGGACTACTCAAGTCACCGTTCAAATTCCAAAAGTATGGTGAAGCCGGAATCGAAGTTAGTGAGTTATTTCCGAATGTCGGTGAGATGATCGACGACATCTGTGTCATTCGATCTATGCACACCAATATTCCAAACCATGAGCCATCTCTTCTCATGATGAACAGCGGTGAAACTCAGCCCACCCGCCCCGCGATGGGTTCATGGCTGCTGTACGGACTCGGCACAGAAAACCAAAACCTCCCCGGCTTTGTTGTACTGTGTCCTGGCAAGCCGGTTGTCGGGCCTCAGTTATGGAGTAACAGTTTCCTACCGGGGATTTTTCAGGGAACACATATCAACAACTCCAAGATGGATCCCAAAAACGTGATCCGCCACATTAATAACACGCAAATCGGTAAAGCCTCACAGAGAGAGCAACTCGACATCCTGAAACAGATGAATGAATTGCACCTGCAGGCTCGAGGTGGGAAGTCGAATCCACTTGAGTCCCGCATCGAATCGATGGAAATGGCATTTCGCATGCAGACCGAAGCGCAGGATGTTTTCAATTTAAGCAAGGAAACCCAAGCGACTCGGGACGCTTACGGTAGCGGACAATTTGCAGACGCGTGTCTCGCATCACGCCGCCTCGTCGAAAGTGGTGTCCGCATGGTTCAGGTTTTCTATGGTAATGGCCAACCGTGGGATGATCATGGCGATATTAAAAACCATGCTCAGAAAGCAAAGATGGTTGACCAGCCAATTGCAGCGCTCATCAAGGACTTAAAGCAACGTGACCTGCTCAAAGACACTCTGATCGTCTGGGGCGGCGAATTTGGCAGAACTCCTGTCGCTGAAAATGGCAACGGACGCGACCACAACCACCATGGTTTTACGATGTGGTTGGCCGGTGGAGGAGTGAAGGGCGGTATGACATACGGCCAAAGCGATGAATTCGGCTTTGCAGCGATGGAAAACAAGGTTCATGTCCATGACCTGCACGCTACGATCTTACACCTCATGGGATTAGATCACGAAAAGCTAACCTATCGGTACAGTGGACGGGACTTCCGTTTAACTGACGTTCACGGTCATGTGGTGCAGGACATTATTGCCTAACACTCACACCTAAAACTTCTTAGACCTTTTCTGAAACTTTATGATTCCTAACAGGACTGTTTATAATAAAAGCATGTCTTTGTTTCGATCATCAATCGCGTTTCTTCTGTGCATGCTAAGCCTTCAAGAGGTCTGCGCGGAATCTTATGACGCTATCACGATTGAGCCCGAAGTTATCCGCATCACCGGTCGCAATCGTCAGACGCAGTTACTCATCACAGGTCACCGCAAAGATGGCACACTGGATGACCTTACATCTCAAGCGACATTGTCGATACAAGACCAATCAGTAGCGACTCTATCCAACTCACTAGTGCTCGGCCAAACAGAAGGTACTACGAATCTAACTGTCCAGTTAGATTCGTTTCAACAGAGCATCCCAATTCATGTCGCCGGCTATCAAAACTATCCACCCGTGAACTTCGAAGTCGATATCATACCGCTACTCACTAAATTAAATTGCAATGGTGGTGGATGTCATGGAAGACAGGGGGGCCAAAACGGTTTCCAGTTAAGTGTCTTCGGATTTGATCCAGCAACGGATTATGAAGCACTAACTCGTCAGGGTAGGGGCCGCCGCGTGTTCCCCGGCGCGATTGAGCAGAGTCTAATTTACAGTAAGGCAACAGGCCTGGTGGCTCATGGCGGCGGTGAACGCATGGAAGTTGATTCCCAGGACGCTGAACTCTTACGAGAATGGCTCATTCAGGGCATGCCGTGGGGTAGGGAAGGAACACCTACGGTTCAAAGGATCGAGGTAACTCCCCCTTTACGCAGCATGAAACCACGCTCGCTCCAGCAACTGCGAGTGGTTGCCACTTACACCGATGGTACTAAGCGAGATGTGACGCGTGCCTCAATTTACAGCACCAACATGGAAATTATCGCTGACTGCAACGCTCAAGGGGTGATTGAATCCGGAAAGCTGGCCGGCGAGGCTGCGATTACAATCAACTACATGGGGCACGTGGACATTGCCCGTGTGGTGATTCCTCAACCCGGAGTCCCCACTCCCGTCAGGCCTAAGTGGTTCACCGATACAAACCGTATTGACGATTTAACCTGGAACAAATGGGAACAGCTTCGAATTAGTCCGTCCGACCTTTGTGACGATGCGACATTCCTGCGTCGCTTATTGGTTAAAACCACTGGCACGATCCCCACGGCCGAGCAGGCACGAGCCTTTCTGATGGATGACTCCCCAGACAAACGGGCTCGGGCTATCGAGCAAGCTTTGGTGTCAGACGACTTTATCAATTACTGGACCCAGCGATGGGCGGACATTATGATGGTCAACTCTGCCACCATCGGTGGTCGTAGTGCCTATACATTTCATCGCTGGTTACGACAACAAGTCGCCGAGAACAGACCTTATAACCAATGGGTGTACGACATCATTGTGGCAACCGGCAACACAGGAAATGTTGGCCCTGCCAACTTCTATCGTATTCAGCGAACTCCGGAAGATGCTACCAAAACGATCAGTCAGGCATTTCTGGGAATCCGCATGGATTGTGCGCAATGTCATCACCACCCATTTGAGAAATGGGGGCAGGCCGACTTCTATGGTCTTGCAGGGTACTTTAACGGCATGAAGCGTGACACGCTCGATGAGAACCGTGAGTTAGTATACCACCCGGGCCATCAAGCCATTGCAATTCCTGTTATTAACCAGGCCGTTAATACTCGACCTCTGGCAGGGCCTCCGACGACAGCCGACAACACAACGGACCCCCGCCCGGAACTCGGGCGCTGGATGACCTCAGCTGAAAACCCATATTTTGCAAGACTCGTTTCAAATCGTATTTGGAAACATCTACTGGGCCGTGGCCTCGTGGAACCTGAAGATGACTTCCGAGAAACCAACCCGCCTACCAACCCGGAACTACTCGATCATCTGGCGTCAGCGCTGACGACCAGCAACTTCGATATCAAGCAGCTGATGCGAGAGATCCTCAACAGTCATACATTTCAATTATCGAGCACACCAACCGACTCGAATAAAGCAGATGACCAATCTTATAGTCACTATCTAGTCAGGCGATTACCGGCCGAAGTCATGCTGGACGCAATCTGCCAGGTAACGGGCGTTGCCGAAGAATATGCCGGACATCCACGAGGAACCAGAGCCATTGAACTGTGGGACAACCAGTTACCATCGTATTTTCTGGATACGTTTGGACGAAACTTACGTGAAGCACCTTGCGAATGTGGCAGCAGCGGAGACCCAACCATGGCGCAGGCTTTACATCTTTTGAATGCTCCGGAAATCGAAGTAAAGATCCAAGCCATCGACAGCAGCATCACGCAACTTGCAGAAAGCACGTTAACGCATGAACAGTTAATTGACGAAATTAGCTTTCAAACGCTTGGCCGCCCGCCGACAAGTAAGGAAAAACGAATCGGCAGCCAATTACTAAGCACCGAAAAGCGGAGGCAGGGCATTGAAGATTTCGTTTGGGTGATGATGAATTCCTATGATTTTCTATTTGTAAAGTAGTTCGCCGGACAACCACAAACCACTGAATTCCCAACTTTGCTACAGACCTTCAGCGCCCATTTATTTAGAATAAAAGGACTTCGGTTTCCCGACGTTTTACTCGTTTTGAACACAGAGGCCATCTGATGCTCAATCATTCCAAATCCAACCGACGTGATTTCATTCGCATGGGTTCTATTGCCGGACTGGGCATTGCTGACATCATGCGAATGCAGCACTTGTATGCTAGCGAGCAATCCAGTCGCAGTGATATCAATTGCATCTTTTTGTTTATCGTCGGAGGAATGCCCCATCAGGACATGTGGGATTTGAAACCAGAAGCACCATCAGAAATCCGAGGTGACTTCCATAAAATCAGCACGAATGTCCCTGGCATTCAAATTTCCGACGTCATTCCGCAATGTGCAACCGTGATGGACAAAATGGCCATCCTGCGTGGCATGACTCATCAAGACAGTGATCACGGCCGTGGATTCCACGTGATGATGTCCGGTAAAAAAGCCGGCGCAGGCGACTTCAACGGGAATCAGAATAACAATCAGCATCCGTGCATCGGCAGTATGGTATCGCATCTGGGAAGTCCCGGGGTCCTGCCACCATACATTTCACTGCCAAACTTCCTCAATAGTGGCGGCCCGTCGTTTTTAGGGCCTGCTCACGGACCGTTTGTGATAGATTCAGACCCCGCCGCTCCCGATTTCTCGGTACGAGACATCGCTTTGCCTACCAGTGTTGCAACCAGACGCGGGCAACTTCGACAACTGGCGTTAAAGCAGATTAATCAGCTGGAGGAGGATGCTGAAAAAGTCAGTAAGCAAGTGAAGTCCTTTGACACATTTTATGAAAAAGCATATGGCCTCATGTCGTCGAAGGAAGCACGCGAAGCCTTCGACATAAGTAAAGAGCCTGAGGCATTGCGTGAAGCGTACGGCATGACGAGTATTGGGCAATGTTGTCTGTTAGCGCGGCGAATGGTTGAAGCTGGCAGTCGATTTGTAGCCGTTGAAAATGGCCACTGGGACACTCACCGAAAGAACACTTATAGCCTGAAAGATCTGTTATGTCCGGCCTTTGATCAGGCAGTCCCGGCTTTACTAAATGACCTCGAGCAGCGAGGCATGCTCGAAAAAACGCTCGTTGTGATTACCACTGAATTTGGTCGCACACCTCGCATTAACCCGTTAGCAGGCCGCGACCACTGGCCGAACGCATTTTCCATCGTGATGGCGGGCGGAGGCGTGAAAGGCGGGCAGGTAATCGGAGCAACAGACAAACAAGGTGCCGAAGTTACCGATCGCCCGGTGACTCCCGAGGACATGGTAGCCACCATACTCTACAGCATGGGCATTGATCACGAAAAGGTTCTCCACACGCCACTTGGTCGGCCTGTACCAACAGCCGATGGTGGAAAAGTTGTGCGGGAACTCTTTGGTTAATCTGGCAGCCAATAGGAGTTCACAATAATGAAGGTGACACCCCTGATTCGTCTCCTCGCCCTTTCAATAGGGCTATCGGCACTTTCAACAACTGTTTTACTGGGGCAGCCGGTTCCTGCTAAGACCCCGGATAGTGTGCATCTATTTCCTGCTGGAGCTCAGCGCGGCACAACCGTTAAAGTTCGGGTGGGATTGGAGCAAAGTCCACCGAATACTCAATTTTTCATACGCGGTGATGGCGTCTCTGGCGACAGCGTGTTAACCACTGAAATCTTTGATTTGGGCCAACCATCGCCCCGGAGAACTCCAACTGAAGTCCCCATCAATTACCCTCGTCAATGGGATGCAGAGGTTCATGTCGCCGCCAACGCCGCTCTGGGTGTTGCGAGCTGGGATACCTTTTGCGCTTCAGGCGGCAGTAGTGGGTCCCTTCCATTTGTTGTAGGGGATTTACCGGAATTTATCGAAGTTGAATCAAACTCAACACTGGAAACCGCCCATCCGATTGATCTTCCTGTTACTGTCAACGGGCAAATTCATGGTGAACGCGACCTGGACTATTACCGAATCGAATTACAAACCGGCGAAGTCGTCTATGGCGAAGTATTGGCCAGGCGTCTTGGCTCCACGCTGGAACCCACGATCGCGGTATTTGACGCATCCGGGAAACCACAAACCTACCAGGAAGATTCTCTCGGGGATGACCCTCTTTTTGCCTTTAAAGCAGAAGAAGCCGGAGCCTACTTCATACAAATCGGGAATGTTTCATTCCACGGTTCCCCCTCACATGTGTACCGCATAAATCTGACTCGCAAACCCGTCGCTCCGTATGTATTCCCGATTGGTGCACCAGCGGGCGTCCCCACTAAATTTCGCCTAATCGCCATGGATGGAGCTGGCGGAACGATCACGTTTAACAAGCAGTGGGTACTCGACGGTGAAGTCGGTTCTTTTCAGTCGTTCAAGGATGACACGCTCGCGAACCGTCCGAAGTTGCGCGTCCTTAGCAACGACGCGCAGCAAATCACCACCCTCACGCATCGCCAATCACCAGAGGTTGACATTGAGGTGGGTCAAACGGCAAACGGAATTATCGCTCCGTTCTCCAAAGACTCCTTTAAACTAACCGTTCGAGACAAATCACCGATTGATCTCACGGTGTACGCCGCATCCCAATCAAGCTCAGCATCGTTAATTGTTCTCAATATTCGGGGGCCGAACGGTAAACTCCTGTCCAGGACAAAGCTAAACCCCACCAGCGACTCGACCAAAGCCTATCACCACATCGCAAACCCGGAACCTGGAGAATATCTGGTAGACATCCAGTCACTTGGCGGAATAAAGTCAGACCACCGACTCGGCTCTTATCAACTTGAAGTCATGACTGCCAAGTCGAATTTCTCGCTAACAGCCGCGCGTGACTGCATCACGGCCATACAAGGTGGCACATTGGAAATCCCCATTCAGCTCAGTCGCCGAGGTGGATTCCAAGAGGAAGTCACGTTGTCGGTGAGCGGGTTGCCCGAAGGAGTGACGGTTGAAAACAATACAATTGCTAAAGGGCAAAACAGCACCAAACTAAAACTAACCTTACCTGAAGATGAACCAAGCACGCGACATGAAATCCGGATTTTCGGAAAGGCCCTTATAAACGACGAAGAGATAAATCGCCCGTTACTTGCAACCCACCGTGGTGTTGACAGCTTCCAGCAGGCAATCGAATCTCCATACCGAAACTTTATAGCTCTAACGATCGCCCACAAACCCGTCTTTCGACTTTACTGTGAAGAGGCTTACCAATACGCACATCGCGGAACGATCTATCCTTATCAAATGACGCTGGAACGACTAGAAGGATTTAAGGAACCCGTAACCATTCAAACCTGTGACCGGCAGAATCGCGACATGGACGGGATACAGTTTGTCACGACGGTAATTGCCCCGGACACCTCTATCTTCATGATGCCAATCTTTCTGCCGGAGACAATGCACATAAACATCCAGAGTCAGTCACAGCTGTATACTCAGGCTTACGCCACGTTTGTGGACACGCACGGAGTGCAACAACACGTGATGGTGGTGAGTGAAAAACGAAACATGATTCGTACGATGCCGACGGTCACCAAGCTTTATGACCGAAGTGGTGCACTGACAGGCAAGCCGGGTGACTTGCTCACAATCCAACTAGATATGCAGCGAACCAGCAACATGCTCAATGCAATGAATGTCAAAGTCCTCAGCGACAATGAACACATCCAAAACATGCTGACGGGTATCGAGTTCAAAAAGGGGCAGAGGAATCTGGAAATACCGATAAAACTTCCCGCCGAGATTCAACCCGGCACCTACCAACTCACTCTTGAAGCAACAGGGCCTCTCGACAGCAAACCAAACCACATCGTCGTAACTTCGGTACAAATGGAAATCGTGGTACAGGACACCGACTAGCAGGCCTGCCTGGAATGCGATGAAACTAACCCCAAACGTCCATTTTCATTACAATTAGATAAAAACACACGTCCCTCACCTCGGAATAGCGCCATGTTAAAAACTTCAACAACATTACTCCTTTTGATTTCCCTTTCGACATATTCCCCTGCATCGGCTGAGGAGCATTCTGCGTTGAAGCCAGTACCACGATCAGGTGGCTGGATGACTCGGCATGAAAGCTTTAACAAACGAGTGGCGGAGGGCAATGTTGACCTTGTCTTTATTGGCGACTCAATTACTCAGGGTTGGGAAGGTGCCGGCAAAGGAGTATGGGCCGAATATTATGGCAAGCGTAATGCGGTAAATCTCGGAATCGGCGGAGATCGTACGCAACACGTCATCTGGCGACTGGATAACGGCAATTTCAAAGACATCACGCCCAAAGCGGCTGTCATCATGATTGGCACGAACAATTCCGGAAGCAACACTTCCCAGGAAATTGCCGATGGCGTGACAAAGATTGTGGAGCAAATCCGCAAAAAATCACCAAAGACCAAAATCTTATTACTTGCAGTCTTCCCGCGCGGAGCGAATAAGGATGATGGTCGTCGAAAAGTGAATCAGGGTGCCAATCAAATCTTCTCTAAATTGGATGATGGAAAGCATGTACATTACCTGGACATTGGAAAGGCCTTCCTTGATGACGATCAGACTCTGCCCCGTGAAATCATGCCAGACCTTCTACACTTAAGCCCTCAGGGGTATGAGATTTGGGCTAAGTCGATCGAAGCGAAACTAGCATCACTCTTAAAATAAGGTCCAACGCCTGAGCGCGAAGCAATGCCAAACCGACGCCAACTACTACAACTCGGACTTTCCGGCCTCACGGTAAGTGGCGTCGAGGCTATCGCCTCACCTCTTCTCGCTTCCAATCCTCGATCTCAACTTCCGTCATTTGGCAAAGCCCAAAATGTGATCGTCATGTTCACCTGGGGTGGCATGAGCCACATCGACACCTTTGACATGAAACCTGAAGCAGGTGCGGAGATCCGCGGATCGTTTGATCGCATTTCAACTTCCATCCCGGGCACAAAAGTGTGTGAGCATCTCCCCAAGATGTCTCAAATGATTCACGAGCTGACCGTCGTTCGCAGTGTCCATCACACCGCAGGTGATCACCGCAAAGCTGCGTATTGGAATATTACCGGACACGCTCCTTCTGAAGTCGGTGGCGGAGTGGCGGCTCCGGTACTTCCATCCCGCAAAGATTGGCCAAGCATCGGAGCTCAAGTTGCCATCGCCATGAGGGATGACAAACGATATACGCAAAAACCGACAATCACCCGAATCAATCCTGATGATCTCCTAGACGACACTTCACCTTCTTCGATCGCCTGGGAAACTTTAAAGAAGCTGAAATCGGTTAGCTTAAGTACCGAGGTATTAACCCCCGGCCATTATCCTGTTGGGGCCTTTGATTCTCAGGATGGTTATTCAAACGGGACAACGGTCGAATTGATTGGGATGATTAGCCAACACAGTTCACCGAAGTGCCTGGTCACAAGAGAAACGGGGAACATTCACATTGATTTCTCGAAGAACGTCACGGGCGATGGCACGGCTGGAGACTGGGGGTGTGACACTCATGGGCGCGGTGGAAATCTGTGGCTCATCGGCGACGGTGGTCCTAACAAGCCTCGTACGGGCTTCGGTTGTCATGCGAACAAATTCATCACTTTTGACCTGAATGAAATACGCAAAAAACATTTTGATAACACCAAGCGAGATTTTGTGCTTTCCACTCGTTTTGGCGTATGCGGAAACCCCAATGTTCACCCTACAGCAGCCGGGACCGGCGGAATCTGGGTCGATGGACAATTGGTTAGCATTAGCAAGCTCTTGGGCCGTGACGATCCATCTGTATTACTGGAGGCACCAATTCATCGAGGGGCCCGGTATGTCACAATGGCATTATTGAATGGTGACGCCTCTACCTTCTACGACGATTTGGTTTTTGCTGAGCCAACCCTCATTGAGGTGGAGGGCGAAGTTCCTGCGATTCCAAATCCTGACGAAGAGCCTGAGCTTGAACCAATTGCTGTCAATGAATCGCTGGCCGTCAATCTGCCTCGCTGTATCAGCATTCCCTATCCGTTAGCTGACCGCGGGTTGCTCAATGGTCAATACGGTGGTTTTTTGGGATTGGAATACGATCCGATTTTTGTGCACCCCGGAGAAGGATTAAATTTCAAAGGTAAGTCACCACTCGCCGGTACAATCGATCTCGCACCGCAGGGAATTTCCCGAAAGCGTATTGCGACTCGCTCGGTTTTGTTAGACGACTTAAATACTCGTCTGCAGTGGGAAGACAAGGAATCAGGTCCATCACTTGCCGAGGCTTCTCAGGAATTAGCATTCAACATGATGCTTTCACCGGAAGTACAGAACGCATTTGAACTGGCACGAGAACCTAAATCTGTGCGAAAACTGTACGGAGACCATGTTGCCGGCAAAAGCGCCTTGCTGGCTCGCCGATTGACCGACGCCGGCGTCCCCCTTGTCTTTATGAATGCCGGAGTTGGAGATTTGAACGGTGCTCAGGGAGACAACTGGGATACTCATGGCAACAACTTCAATCGACTCAAGGACGACTTATTGCCCCCCTGGGATC
This sequence comes from Planctomycetaceae bacterium, assembly GCA_002717145.1. GTDB lineage: Bacteria > Planctomycetota > Planctomycetia > Pirellulales > Pirellulaceae > UBA721. The sequence continues at coordinate 23,155 of PBCP01000074.1, forward strand.
ATGCTGCCCATGCGTTGTTAACTGACTTAATACAGAGTGGCAGGATTGAAGATACCCTTGTAGTCTTCCTGACAGAGTTTGGGCGAACGCCACGTATTAATGGTAACGCCGGCAGGGATCATTTCCCAAGCTGCTATACAGTAGCCTTTGCAGGTGCCGGCGTCCAACGAGGCCGCGGCTATGGTAAGTCCGATCCGACTGCTTCAAAACCGGCTGAGTTAGGATGTACACCAGCAGATCTCCATGCCACAATCTTCCATGCCCTGGGGATCCCCTCAGAATTCCAAATCCACGATCCTGCAGACCGTCCACTCATCATGTGCGATGGTTCACCGTTGGATATTTTCGCGTAATCGCACTAAACGCATGGCCAATCATTCATTAGCCACCTGTTTACTGAAAAAAACATCGGTTGACGCCGGGCCTCTAGAAGAGTTGTGAAATAACTGAGCCCGAATTTAGTCTCATCGGCCGGTCAAAGCGATCCCGAATTTCGCTAGCTGGATCTACCCCCAGAATAGAATAGACCGTGGCGCCGAAGTCTTCCGGTGAAAATGGATTCTTCACCGGATAACCGCCATGTGGATCAGATTCACCAATCACCCGACCTCCCTGAACACCGCCACCGGCAAATAGAGCACTAAAGCAAGGTCCCCAATGATCGCGTCCTGCTTTATCGTTGATCTTGGGTGTACGCCCAAACTCCCCAATCAACACGACAAACGTATCTTCCAACATTCCGCGTTCATCCAAATCCTGTAAAAGAGCAGCGAGGCCTTTATCCAGCGGTGGGAGCAATCTGTCTTTAAGTGTAGGGAAGATATTGCCGTGGTTATCCCAGTTTTGCGCATTACCAACATTCACCTGAACAACAGGAACGCCCACTTCGACCAACCGGCGAGCCAACAATAAAGACTGTCCAGTCGTGTGCCGGCCATATCTTTCACGCACCTCGGTGGATTCCTGCTGTACTTCGAATGCGTTTGCCAGCTTTCGGCTTGTCAAAATATTGTAAGCTTCCTGCTGCTCACTTTTCATCCGGTTCCCAACAGCCGTTCTTTCTAATCTATTTTGCTGTTTATTTAGATCGGATAACAAAGACTGTCGATCTGTTACCCGTTGTATATCCAACCCGGAGGCCAGCGTCAGACTGTCCACTTTGAAATCATCTTTATTTGGATCAGCCGTAATCTGCCACGGATCGTGCTTCGCGCCTAACAAACCTGCATATTGCCCAGGCCAAAGCAGAGGGGGTTGTTGCATGTAGGTAGGCAGATTCACCCCGTTTGGGATCCCGTCATTACGTGGATTGAAGTAATCATATGCCCCTGAATAATTTGGCCAGTC
>PBCP01000075.1 GCA_002717145.1 Planctomycetaceae bacterium
CACCATAATGCTCCACGTTGAATGGCCGCTCCACCCAGGACAGCGCCGACAAACTGAAACCAGCGGGACGTTTTATAAGCTCGATGAGCAAAATACCGATGATAGAAACCTGTTAACCCAAACATTCTAGGAAAGTACATGGCAACCATCATAATAATGGCCATCCAGCTAAATTCCACAAAGAAGACACTGACCACACTCAAATGAAGAAGGTAGAACGGGATGCAGCGCACCCAGTCAATCTCCATTTTCGTATCGCCAGTTGACAATTCGTTTGAGTCAATAATGTCAGACATCGATGTTCTCAGAGCCCAAAGCACAGGCCGGCGGGGGGGGTAATTCGTCATAGAGACTTAATCCGGATTCCCAGACAATCCTAAGAATCCTAATCAACTTCAGGATAATAACAAACCTGGAAAAGATAAATCCCTACCTGCCGGCAATCTGAAGATTCTTCCACCTAATCACGGCGGTCAAATCTCCTGAGAGAGGGGATTCTCACTATAAAATAATCTATATTAGCTTCACTCCCCTACCAAGCGCGAAACAGCCCACGGCTTCATTATTGGGACACCGAAGGATTCGTCGAGGGGAATAGTCAATGTTATCTCTGCAATGTTATAAATATAGACGGAAATTTAAACCGCTTTGAGGAATCCCCATTATGCGACAACACGTTTCAATTTTTGCTATTTGTACTTTGTTGTTATGTCTGTCTGGTTGTCAAACGAACGTCAAGCAAGATGCACGGGCGAGCCAGAACACGGATAACAAAGTGGCAGTGATTAGTCTTACAAGTGATCCTTTGACTCATCCACAGTCGGTCAATATGGGACTCACCTTCGCTGGATTTTGTCTTGATGAAGGGTATGATGTGGCGATTTTCTTTAACGTCAAGGGAGTGACTTTGCCCACTACAAGCTTTGATGCAGACTATAAGTATCAGGAACACGCTCCACTGATCGAACAATTACAAACCCTAAAAAGTCGTGGAGCGGAACTTCATGTCTGTCCGGTCTGCATGAAGGATCTGAAAATTACCGCCGATGACATTATGGAAGATGCATTTGTGACCGACAAACCGCGGCTCTTTGAAAAGCTCGGCGGCGACACAATGGTCTTTACTTATTAAGCCGAGAGCGAAGCCAGATTAAGAGCTGGAAGTAAGCTCAACAGCCAGATTCATGGCCGTCTGCATATCGACCGGATCCGCTATACCTTTCCCGGCAATATCGAAGGCTGTCCCATGGTCAACACTGCAACGCACGATTGGTAAGCCAAGTGTGACGTTTACGGTATGCTCAAAATCGTAGAGCTTCATGGGGACATGTCCCTGATCGTGATACATCGCGATCACCATATCACACTTCCCTCGGACCGCCTGCATAAATAATGTATCTGCAGGATAGGGTCCCGTAATATTGATACCCTGAGCCTGGGCCTGTTCGACTGCAGGGATAATGAGCTCTATTTCCTCACGACCAAACATCCCATTTTCACCGGCGTGAGGGTTTAAGCCACAAATGCAAAGATGTGGGTTTTCGAAGCCGAGGTCGAGCATGGCCTGATGGCCAATCTCAATTGTCTGAAGAATCCGGTGCTGATCGACTTTAGTGACCGCATCCAGTAAAGAACAATGAGTAGAAACATGAATCACACAGACTGTCTTATTCCAAAGCATCATGCGACATGTTTCAAGCCCACACAATTCTGTGATGTATTCGGTGTGTCCGCAAAATCCATCGATTCCGGATGCAGCCACTGCTTCTTTACTAATGGGGCCGGTGACAATTGCTTGACTCTTACCTGCAATGCATAACTCAGCAGCCATTTTGACGTATTGAATAGATGCGTGGCCACAGTTAGCATTCACCCGCCCAACTTCAAAATCGTCTTTGGAAATCAAGCCCGCGTCGAGGACAGCCACTTTCGAATCATCTGCAAGCTCTTCGATCGATTGGATGACCTGATCGACCTGTAGGCCATACAACTCCGCCAACTCTTGAACCTGCCATGCCTCACCCACAATGACCCAACGTCCTAAGACATGTAACGCCGAGTCACGACACGCTTTGACCGTTACTTCCGGGCCGATTCCCGCAGGGTCACCGATGGAGATTGTGTAAATAGGAAGTGCTGTCATGACGTCATCAAGTCTTAGCGATTGGCACGAGCCCCTGAAAGCGGGCCCAGTTCGGTAATCACCACGTTTCGAAACCAGGTCGGATTACCATGTTCGGTCAACATGATCAGGCCATCGCGATTCAGACTAAAATCCTTACGGTTCTTGAATTTACTTGCTGCGACACGCTGTTTCCAATCTTTTGAGCCAATACGTCCGTTCACCATCAATTCTCCATTTAAATAGTGACGTACACGATTACCTTTGAGCACAATTTGGCTTTGATTCCATTCGCCCCCCGGATTCAGATGTTTATCTCCTGAGGGTTCCCAAATGGCATACAGTGAGGCCGTCGCATTGAGAGAAAAAGGATCGGTACCATAGTTCTCGTCGTCGAGCATCTGATATTCACATCCCAGCCACGCCCCGTCGTACTGACGCACTCGGTACTTAATACCACTATTGCCCTTTTCCGTCAGTTTCCACTCCCATGTCAACGAAAAATCACGGTACTTTTGTTTTGAAAGCAATATTCCAGAACCTTTTCCTTCACACAACAGAGTATTATCTTCTTCCACTTTCCATCCACTGGTCACCGCTTCACCTGTTCCAGTCACCCAGTGATCGAGCGAAGAAGAGAGAACAGTTGACTTCTGCCCTAAAGAAACTGAGCAGATTAACGTAAGAGCAAATGTTATTAAAAATCGTGGCATTCCAGTCGTTCCTCTGAATATTAAAGTCGCAAGAGCGTTCAGTATAACACTGCCGAAAACGCTTTACAGTCTGTCCTTGTGAGCCCATAAACCCAGTGCCGGGTTGCCGATGAAATAAAATCTCTCGCCATCAGCAGTTTCATTCCAACCGTCTCTCAATTCATCTACGCGATAGCGTTGGAGCATGAGCTGTAAGTCACCATACTCATACCCTACCGACTCAATTTCTTCCCGTGTTAACTCACCCGGGCAATAAGTCACTTTGAAACGTCCTTCGGAAGAGCCGTGGATTAAGTGCGCTGCTGCAGAGAGATTAGCACGCAAATCATCGTTCTCTCCCATAAAGGTCATTATCTGAGGAGTCGTTCGGTAGCCATATTTTCGAATCAGTGCGTCAATTTGAGGGTCTTCACCAAAAACTCCCACCTTCGGAGCCAGTACAATCAATTCACCTTCATCAGCAATTGCCATTCGGGTTCGGTAAATCGACTTATTCCCAAGCCAGGTACTATGGAATTCTTCAGGATCCAGATAAACCACGACTTTATCGAGCGGCTCTTCGAGCTGAGTGAAGTTGACCAGCACAGATAGTTCACAGGCTTTTTCAAAGCAGTCGTGATGATCTCCAATGAATAGCCCACGTGTTACCAGAGAGCCATCCTCCCGCGATCCTACCACTGTAAGTACATAAAGCAGGGGCAGATTTTGACAGAATTGATCCTGCGCGTAATTAAGGATCTTGCGGAGCGGAGTATTGGCGCGGCCCATCATTCGCTCCATACCATATGCCGCCCCAATAAAATGGCTTTCGTTAATACCTTGGGAGCCTCCCGTTCCAACAAAAATATTCTTATTATAGTTGGCCATACCAATCACTTCGTGAGGTACGACTTGTCCAATGGAAAGCACCAGATCATGGCCACCCTGCCACACGAGTTTATTGAGTTGGGCTGGCCAGGCCTGCTCCCAGATTCCATCAGTAACTTCAGAAACAAAATCGGCTGGAACTTCACCAATCGTCACCACATCATCTCGCCAGCGGTGAGGACGAACAAGATCATGAGGGATACCGGGAAACATCTTATCAAGCTGCCACTCAGGCATGGGGACATGAGTTCCCAGAGCAGGCATAATGTCCGTCATAGCCGAACCGTAAAACTCATAAGCCATACAGGTTAGCTGGCCGGCTCGGCTGTTATATCTGGTGAAATCAGGAGGTAACGCCAGTACCTTAGTTCGCTGGCCGATCTGTGCCAGAACGCCATGCAATGCCTCTCGCATTTGTTCATCGCTGATTTCAGCGGTAGCCGATCCCTCGGCATAATATAGTGTCATCGCTAATTCTACTTTTCCACCGTAAGAGGTACTAAGCCCAGTCTAATGCTCCGAGTGCTTCGAGATCCTCCCTGAGCTCCGTTCTTTGTTGATCTGTCAGCGGTTTCAATGGTACTCGAACCGTGCCACATTCGACTCCGAAAAAGGACATCGCCTCTTTGGATGCCGCTGCAAATCCTGGCTTTTGGAACGCTCGGATTATATTCACACTCAGATTTTGCAGTTCCTGAACCCGAGCACCATCGCCTGCTTCGACAGCCGCTCCAATGGCGGTATAGAGTTTAGCAAAGTGATTATAAGTGGATCCCACTGCCCCTCGCACACCATACAGCCAGGCCGCCGAAAGCATCTCGTCAAACCCGAAAAGAATGTTATACCTATCAGGATCTACTCGCATTAGCGTTTGCAAATCCATCAAATTACCGTTGGTAAACTTCAGACCAGCCAGATTTGGAAATTCAGTTTTGGCTCGTTGCAACAATTCGATCATGGAGACTTCAACATGCGTCATGACCGGAATGTCATAGAAATAGAACGGTGTTTCATTGGCGGCCGATGAAATTTCTTTGAGATAAGGTAATAATTCGTCGACACTACCGGGACGGAAGAAACAGGGTGCCATCGAAGCAATCGCGTCTGCTCCTGCCGCCTGACTTGCTGCCGCCAGACTCTGTGCTACCGGTAACGAGTTATCACCAACGTGGCAAATCAAGGATAACCCGGTACCCTTGATAACGTCGCCCCACCGCTGAAACAGAGCCAAACGTTCATCGGCGGATAAACTGTGACATTCCCCAGTCGTACCTGCCACATAGACTCCACCACAACCTGTGTCTATACAGCGCTGCGCTTGTTTCTCCACGGCATCCAGATTGAGCTCTCCGTTTGGATCCATCGGAGAATGTACTGCTGGTATTAGCCCACTGATTTCCATCTACTAAATCCTGTTACTGATTCATCAAATAACTTCCAGAGTATCCATTATGATTTACGCCTCTACAGCGTGATAGTAGGCGTTTTCACTGAATGCTTGGAACGATTCCGTCATGAGGCCAAGACGGTATTCTCCGGAATGCGTTGTCGCACTATCGACCAGCTTTTAAGCAACTTATCTAAACATCGTTATCAACAAGCCTAGGACATTATTCGGGATTTAGAAGCTTTAGTACTTTCTTCCGCCCTCCCCTTAAAATTACCGATGCTTGTCAATTAAATCAGTAAATCAGCAACCTGCAACTACTCCCATGAATCGATTTTGTCGATCCATCGCTTTAGCTTCTCTTGGTATTTGTCGCGTGCAGAGAGCGCGATAAGAATCAGAATCCCAACTCCGATCACGGAGACAAATAAGGCGATTTCGTTTAACTCCCCACCTGCATAAATGACCGATATTACCATCGATAACAGAGTCATGATTAGGAATACTAATCCCAAATAGACAAATTGAGGAATCCTAAATAGAGCTCCAAATCCAACACCTAACAATGAAAGCACACCCAGAATAATCATTTCCTGCAAATGGTTATTGGAAGCCCAATTGGCGATCATGTCGAAACTCGCCGTGAGATACACTAACGTCAACGACATATACCGGATAGAGATTAACTGACTACGAGTCAATTGCGACTTGAAGATCTGAGCTACGATGATCATGGATACGGCCGGCGGGATCACCCAGAACTGAGGGTCATCGACGAATGAAAGTGAATCCGACGAAGTAAAGTACAACCACAAACTCGCATTCCCGGAAATTGCAGCAACTACCGAATGCAGGAACGACTTTCGAAGGCTGGCCATCAGCAGGTTAATGATAGCTGCACCAAAGAATAACTGGCTGTAATCATTAAACAACGCCCCTCCGCCAGTTGGGAACATCCAGAGTGTTAGGATGGGGATAGCTGGTAAAAAGAATGCCGTGTTATGTATCGGCTCAGATAAAACATGCGTTTCTCGTTGGCGGCATACCTCAGAGATGATCGCACCTATAAAAGCCAACGCCATAATTACAAAGGGCCATTGGGAACCCAGGATGGCAAACCACTCAGGCTTACCGAAGTATATGTGGCCGCCAAAAGCAAAGAGCATCATTTCGGCAAAATAAACGCAGCCCTTCTGCGCGGATAATGACATTGACTCAAATGGACTGTCATCTGGGTCGAGTCCCATCGTAAACAACATCCATCCGAGGGCGATGATACCGAGCGATATTCCAACCAACTCGCCCATGAAAATAATGCTGGATAACCTACCTTTAGATTCGACGAAGAACGCCAATTCAAAGAGCATGACGATCAAAAGTAAACAGGAGACAACACTGAGTAGCGTACGAAGCCATGCCTTTATTTGTGAATCCCACTGCTCCACATAGTATTTTCGCCTTCCAAAAAAGACGGCGGTGACAACCATCGTATAAGCGATAAAGACGCGAGCCAGTCGATGGAACCAGGCAACCTCACTGCTTATAGCTGTCTCGTCTAAACCAGCCCAAAGCAAAATCGTGACACTAACCAATATGAGACAAAGTGAGACGCGTATTCGAATATTATCCAATGACGAACCACGTAGTGCCTCAAAACCGACAATAACCAACATCGGCATCAAGGCCGCCCAATATCTAAACCAAACAATGTTGTCATCTGCCTGTTGAAGATAAAAGGAGCTCAGCATGGCAAGCGTTGTAACAAGCATGCCAAGCCAAAACTGGAAACGTGCGATAACATTTCGATTACTTTCGATCATCTCATGGATATCCATGACTCCGATGATCTGTAGACCTTTACTCACATATTCTCTATGACGATAGATGATTCCCCAGATTCCCAGATAAATCGCCAGGCTCATCAAGATAACAAAATGGTACTGGTAAGCAGGTGTAGCTTCGATACTCAAATACCAATGCACTAGTAGCGTTGCTGCGCACGAAACACCCAACATATAGGCAAACGGTACGAAGGCTTCGAATCTCAACCCCCGGGAATTGAGATAAAGAGCGAGTATCAGGACAGTAACTATTACCAGCTCACCTGGGAAAACAACCCATTTTAATTCTGGCATCTCTGGAACCAAAAGCAGAGCGATGACGCAATGTATCAGATAGGCTATCAAGGTAATCATTAACAACGCACGCCGTGTCAAGCTCGACACTTGATCTTTGTGCGGACTGATCTGCAATGCTTTTTGACAAGCATTCTGTATTAAACAGCCTAGAATCGTAAAGCAGCCAAAGCCCCCAATCACCAGACGAACAATATATTGATTTTGTGCTTCAATGACCCCTCCCAAATCAGGCAATATTTTTGCTACTTCATGCATGCCAAGACTGCTGACCTTAATCGCTAATAATCCGATTAAAGGAATCGCAAACAAAACACTGATTAGATTAGGAACGCCATCCTGAATCCAATGGCTAAAGGTAATTAATGCAAGAACAACCATTCCCATTAAGAGTAGTAATAAAGTATCTGTGTAAACTACCCGAGCGTCGTAGAGGCCCCAGAACAACCATATCGAGAAAAATATCATCGCTGACAAGCCATAAACCCAGGCCATCCAGCGACTGCAATTCGCGCGGATCTGTTCCCAACGCTTTTCACTACAGGATTCATGTTTCGAGGTGATTCGTGCGAAATAACCAAATGCTCCCACCGCTAACAACAACGCAGCAAGCCATCCAATCGTCTGATTGAAAAGGACTGACGTTCCGGGGACCTCTGTTACCAGCAAGTGGGCGATATTTGCATTGAGTGTTAATAGTAAAATGAAAACATAAGAAACCTTCTTCCTACCAGTGCCCTGACTGTCATAAGCCCAACACGCCAATGGTAGAACAAACGCCGCACCGAAGGCGGCCCAATCAGAAAATGCAGCTCTCCACCCGTTTTGCCACTGGTCAGATTTATCGACTGCATCGATCACAATGAAGGCATCGAAAACTGAGGCTACCATGAACAATGTGGCGGCAATCGTTAACACGGCATAAACAAAGGCAGAAGCTGATGACTTCGCAAATAATTGCTTTAGATTGCTATGGGTTGTTTTAAGTCCAAATCCTGCCCAGGTTAATCCGTAAATACCTAATCCAAGTAATCCCCATTTAAATGTTCCAAATCCTGCAGCCACTGTAAGATCCTCACCATCCGACCACACATTGATAAGATCGAAGAACATCCATCCCAATAGCCACATTGGCAAAGCAACGACAAGGTAAAAGGGACGCAAAGACCGTGTTGCACAAATCCATGCAGCAAACACTAAGAGGAAGAACGGACCACCAAAATTCCACATCGCTCTGGATAAACCGGCATCCTGTGATTGCAATAACACCATCTCATTCATACTTGTGCCAATACCCGCGACAGAGGAGGTATAAATGAAGTGGGCTGCCGTTAAGGCGACAACAGGAAGCGATGCCGCAATGAATGAAACAATGCGTAATGCCATCCAGGTATGTTCGGCATGAAATCCTTCCGATTTCTCATCCTGATTGGCCATCAGACGTGGAAACTTGTTTTGTAAAGCTTGCCACCAAAATCGATCTGAACACACCAATCCAGCGACAATAACACCAAACAGACCATAGCCCCATTTAAGGTAGTGAATCAAAGCAACTCCATCTCCACCCGCTGTTGCAGTCAGACTGGTACTAACCAAAATTGGCAGGGCACTGAGAGTGAGTAATCCACAGAAGCTGGAAATACGCCTGTGTCGATCTGGAATCACGGCAATCCAGGCCATCAAATTGACAATCCACAGACTCCAATCCGTCATCGTAATGAATCGGTCACTGCTTCCGTAAAATGCTAAAACATGATCCAGAAAAGCCGAATCGGGATAGATTTGACTCAAAGGTCCGACGAGTGACAACACCCAAATCACATAAATGACCAAAGTCGCCAGAGCATGTAAGACGAAATCAAAATACATCAAGTCAGTTACAATCCACTGACGAGCCCGTTCCGATTGCTGACAAACTTTCCGTATTGCCGTCCAGGCGAGCATGCCGATAGACAGCACTATCATATGGATCTTAAGATGGCTCCAGGTCCAGAATCTGAATTCTTCTACGGCCTCAATAGAATTCGAATAGATCAAGGTGACCACTGCACTTACGGCTGCCATGGTTTGGATCTGAGCAACCATCCAGGTCCAGTCGGTTCGATGTGCCAGTGCCAGAAGCACTGCGATCAGGGTTAGCAGGATTCCCTGCCCTACAGCCGTAGAATAAGCTCCCAAATACAAATAAACGTGGAAGAACTGGAGCATCGCCGTTAGCACGAACAAGATTGTGACGATGCTCAGCTTTAGGTTGTACGCAAATTGAGCGGAGCCAAAGTCTACCTCCGTCATCGAATTCGAGATTGGCAGGCTAATCTTTCTCTCTGTAACAATCCGTTGTATTACTGCTGTCAAAACGTAGGACGTAAGCATCGTCCAACAAAGCACTGAAAGACGCCCGAGGGCATCTACTGACGGCAACCAACCCCAATCTTCGACAAAGTGAGTATTGGCCAATTTTAGAGAAGCAATCACCGTTAGGATTGCTGCGGCCAAATGAACACGACGTTGGACCGACAATGTCGAAGCAGCCAGAGCGGCGACAGCATAAATAGTAAATACACCCAAGGTAAGGTCTGAGTTTTGGCCGTCGAGCATCGGCAAGTGAGATACGATTGCAGACAAAAAACCAACCGCAGCTAACAATAAGACACCAAGATAACCGGCTCTGCTGAATTCAGGACGGTCTCTGTTTTCCACCGTGGCAAACAGGTAGTGCAAGACGGCAGCAGCGATCGCTGTGGTCGTAAACAAGACTGACGTCATGCCATCGCCGAGTGCGTCTCGCAACTGAAGGCTGGTTAAAGATTCAGAATGCATGCCGAACTGAATCCGCAGATAAACACTCCACATGCCAAGCCCGAAACAAAGTGTTCCGGCTGCCGTGAGAAAAGTAATTCTGGTGACGTAACCGAAAATCAGAGCCAATCCAGCCCCCACGAAACTGGCCACAATCATACTGTCCAGATGAGGGACTGCTAACAACATGCTAAGCACTATTCCCATCGTCCCCGTGACTGCCATCCACATGCCGGTCATCCGCAGTTTGAGATGTTCTTCCGGAGAAATCCTGCGATAGATCAACATGCCTGAAGAAACAATGATGAAGCAGACAATCATCAAGGGATTGGAAAGGTACTGAGAAAGTTCAATCGCCAATTTTGCAGATTCAATTCGATGGAACAACAAAGCGATACAACTACCAAGTGAAAACAAGGAAACTCCCAAAACCTTGAGAAATACAATCGCATCATTGGTAGAAATGCCTACCTGCTTACGAAAGTATCTGTGTTCACTTAAGACGGCAAAGCTGACAAACGCGATCGGAAGTAAGACCAACAGATTGGTACTCCATACCGTTGCTCCATACCCCGAAATGTTCATATAAAGTTTGACAACCAATTGACATAAACAGGGGCCAAGTAATCCAATGATCAACGGCCACGGCCTTTCCGGTGAAAGCACCTTAGCGCTAAAATAGCTCATCGCACCAAAACTGGCAGATGCAATGATGACCGCCAGCACAAAGTAAACATGGTGCTGCTGCAGGGAAGTATCCCCCATCGTCGTCATCAGAACATTCAGTGGGATCAACAAGTTACCTATCAGTAAAACGACTTTGCTGGAGGAGGTAAGATTCCACTTTTTGAACGAGTAGATTCCGGCAATGTGAAACAAACTGACAATCGTCAGGAAAACCACCGATGGCAAGTAAGGGATATCCTTAAATGTCGCATTCAGCGCCGTTACCAAGCCAACAGACCCAATAACAATCAGCAGCCCGGCAACGAATTCGCCAAGCTTTATATTGTTGGCATCCATGAAGGCACGTAGCAGATCTGACAATTTGCGAGGAGGCTGAGTTGCCTGTGCTGGCTGAACTGATGGCCCAGACACAACTGGAATCTCCGCCGGCTCCGGTGACTCAACAGACTCCGACTTTACAATACGAGCCACGACTGGCTGGACTTCGACTGGCTTTGGCAGAGATGGCTGTGGATCCTGAAGTTGTTGGCTATCACGATCGCTGCCGACGACTACCGATGTATCCGTCGCCTCTTCAGACAATTCGGATGGCTTTGCCTGATGCTCTTCGACCTCCCAGCTATGGTCCTGGGGACCTTCTCTATTCGGATTGAATACGGAGGCTAACGAATCAGGTTTTCGACCCTGAAAAACCAACTCATCAGATTCTTTCAACTGCTCCAATAATCGGTGATCAGCTTCAGTAGTCCACCCCCATTTTCTCCAATTTTCAATTCGCAATTTGAAATTAGGGTAAAAAGACTTGGGTGTTTTGAGCCTCTGCAGTGCATCCCCGCACTTCGAACAGAAGGTTGCCCCTTTCTGATTACGGTGGTTACATGAGGCACAAACTTGACCGTTCTGGGAATTCGAGCGACCGATCAATATCGTAACGATCGCAATCACCGCGAGAATGACGATAACACAACAACCTCCGTCGTCCGCCAACCAAATTAAAAGGTCAATGAAAGCTAACGGGCTGAAACGAGAAGCAATCTGCATATCACAATCCTAGGCGTGAATTGAAAAACCTATATTCCCACTTATTTTATCGGCTCGATTATTTTGTCTCTAATCGTCAGAATAATACAATGGATTGTTACACTGTATTAGATTCGCTACAAATTATCGGTTTTCACTAATACATCATGACAAAAACAGCATTGGTCACAGGCGGTACTAGAGGCATTGGTCTTGGAATCGCGTTAGCCTTTAAGGATCAAGGCTATCGGGTAGTTGCGACAGGAGTGAACCCGGGCGAAGTGGATTCTACCAATGAACGATTTCCGGAGTTGAATTGCCTTGCTCTTGATGTCACCCGCAGTGACCAAATCGAAGCAACGATGGCTGGCCTGGAATCACTGGATGTTCTTATCAATTGTGCGGGTACTATTCTTCGCGATGGTAAGGAACATACCGTCGAAGGATTTGAGCAGGCGCTCGATGTAAATCTTCACGGAACGATGCGGATGTGTTATGCCGCCAAAGAATTGCTAACTGAAAGCCAAGGTTGTGTGATTAATACAGCCTCGATGCTGAGTTTCTTCGGCAGTGGTTTTGTACCGGGTTACAGCGCCAGCAAGGGGGGCGTTGTACAATTTACTAAAAGTTTGGCCATTGCCTGGGCAACCGACCAAATAAGAGTCAATGCAATTGCACCAGGCTGGATAGAAACCGCGTTAACCCAACCGCTGTACGAAGATCCTGAACGGAGCAAGGCCATTACTGATCGCACTCCGCTTGCCCGCTGGGGTGTACCGGAAGACGTTGCCGGACCAGCGTTATTTCTTGCTTCCAGGCAGGCTCAATTTGTGACCGGGATCGTCCTGCCAGTGGATGGTGGTTACAGCATAACGTAATGAGAACGATGCCTAACGGATAAACCGTTCCACGTAGTCTGCTCCTAAGCCAACTTTTTCAAAATGCATCATGCACATTTCAATTTTTTTGTGTACGTCGTCATAACCTACTGTTTCGTGATTTTCGTCCAGATAGATTAGAGCTCCGCTGATGTGAAATAGTGTTACCATCTCTTCAACACCTTCATCACAAACCAACGTATGTACATCTCCCGGAGGTTCATACACGTAAGTCCCTGGTGTAGCAGTCCAATCATGTTCCAGATATCGCCAACTGCCACGAATGACATAGCCATGCACGGGCGCAGGATGACGATGACGACTCAATACGCCCGACTTTCGGACTTTAAGGAGATTAACCCATTGGCCTGATGTTCGATTCAGGTGCAATGGACGAAACCAAACATTCTCAGCCTGAGGCACCCACAATCGATCATCCTCAGGATCAGCTTCAGTCGTATAATCCGATATACCGTAGGGCAGCGATTCAAAAAAAGCCATCTTTTGATTCCATCCGATTCCAGAAGAGAGCCTGTTAAAATTCAACCTAACTCAAAGCAATAGATGCGCCTTTGATCACGGCTCCAATACGTACTGCTTCATGAACATGATTCTCGGTGAGCTCCGCCGTTAACTTGGCTTCATGTGACTGAATGCAAAGTTCACAACCCTCAAGAGCTGCACAAGCCATCGAGCAAAGTTCAAATAACGCTGTCGACGTTGCCGGACGACTCATGCGATTCATTCGCAGGCCGGCAGGCATTTTTGAATAGCTTTCTTTCCCGACCATATGGCGGAAACGATAGTACACTGTATTCATCGCCATGATAGCAGCTGCCGCCTTGGCATCTTCACGGGCTTCCGTGCTTAATTCCTCTCCGGCATCAGATTCGATCGCTGCCGCCAACACACTATCTTCTATAAAATATGCCGAACAAAGCGCAACTGCCCAGGTCTCTTCTGATGAAAGCGACTGACATTGAGTCAGAACAGAGGATAAATTCAACTTGATATCCTTGACCGGTTCGGTCATCTGACTTCTTAATTCATTGATTTTTTCCATGATGCTTCTCTTTTAAAGGCAGGCCTTCTCTTAAATATTTGAGCGTTTTAAAAGCCAACGCTTCAATCTAACACGTTGTCTTACTCATGAAAACGGTTACTGGTGACATGTAAGTTTAGGAGAGATAGGGTAAATACTATTTCTCTTGATCCCATTTTTGATAAAGAACGTTGTTGAACTTTACCGGTTATGACAGTTATGCCGGTTTTTCTAAAGATTTGGATAATACCGGTCGAAAAACGCATATAGCGGAAACTAGGTTTGCGCGTCTTATGACGTCGAACGCCAGCTTCTGAACAAACAGACGAATGCTCGTCCTGTACGACAAGACCTACTGTGATTGGTAAACCAAACCATGAAAAAGCATAGCCTTTGCTCACTGTTAATACTGTCAACCGTGTTTTTTATCGGATGCGTCGGAACTCCAACAGTGCCTTTTAAAGAGGTCTTAACTACGGCTCCACTGTTCAGATCATTCGACAACACCACCCTCGAAGAGCAAGCCGCCCCAATCGGTACTGGTAGCCTTTCCGAGAATGCTCAACGTGAACTAAGTAATTTGGCCAAAGCAACCAACGCCGAGAAACGCGTCTTACTGGAAATTGAAAAAGGGGACGCCTTCTTCAAGAAAGGCGATATGGATACAGCCATTGCCTGTTTCGGCCATGCCATTCGACTGGCCCCCGAGATGGTGGACGCCTACTACAAACGTGCAATTGCCTATGGCAAAATTGGTAACTTCGCCAATGAAGTGGCTGACTACAGTAGGGTAATCCAGTTGGACGGTAATCATGCAGAAGCACATAACCGTCTAGGTGT
Organism: Planctomycetaceae bacterium; assembly: GCA_002717145.1. Classification (GTDB taxonomy): domain Bacteria; phylum Planctomycetota; class Planctomycetia; order Pirellulales; family Pirellulaceae; genus UBA721. Next base: position 14,491 of record PBCP01000075.1, read on the forward strand.
CTCTTATGCAAATCAAGGTAATGTCGACATTGCTATCATTAATTTCAGTGAAGCAATTCGCATTAATCCGGAGTTTGTGGAAGCCTATAACAATCGAGCCGTTGCCTTTGCAAACAAGGGGCAGCTCGACAAAACAATTACAGATCTGACGCAAGCAATCAAACTGAATCCTGACAATCCGGATGCTTATTTTAATCGAGCTATTATCTTTAATAATACCCAACGATTTGATGAAGCCATTAAGGACTTCACTGAGACGATTCGCGCTAACCCGGAACACGCTCGTGCCTATATGAGCCGCGCAGATATCTTCGCCAGCCAGGGAAACAACAAGAAAGCAATTGCAGATTACACGATCGCCATTGAACTAAAACCGAAATGGGCAGAAGCATTTTACAATCGAGGCCTTGCGTTCAAGGCTAATGGACAGCAGGATGAAGCGGTTTCTGATTTTTCTGAAGCAATCAAACTCAATCCAAAACAGGAACAAAACGTGCAGTCTGTTTCGTTTAGGGCCGCGACCGCTCCAACAGAATAGATCACATCTAATCCATCCATGAAAAAAGTCCTGCCCGACTCGACGTCTGGCAGGACTTTTTTATGCTGCAACAATTCTGATGCTATCGCTTATAGCGTTGGATCACCCTTCTTCCAGTTACATGGGCACAATTCATCTGATTGAATCGCATCCAGAACTCGCAGGATCTCGTTAACGTTTCGTCCTACACTCAGAGCATTCGCACTAGACCATTGGATGACTCCGTTTGGATCCACAAGAAATGTCGCTCGCAGGCAAACATCTGCATTGGGATCTACGATACCAAGATCATGCGCCAGTCGTTGCGCGCCGATCAGTGGATAAGCCAGACCCTTCAGATCGTCGTGAGACTGACACCATGCCAGGTGACAGTATTCATTGTCAGTACTACCTCCAACAACCTCACAGTCACGATCATTAAATTCAGCAAGCTGCGTATTGAATTCAGCAATCTCTGTAGGGCAGATGAAAGTAAAGTCTTTTGGGTAGAAGAAATAGCAAACCCATTTGCCATCATAATCCGCGTTTGTCAAACCTTTAAGGCTCTCCGGATCTGATCCTACGTTGCACTTTACGTTGTACTCTGGAAACTTATCGCCAACTGTTAGCATGGCCAATTCTCTCCTGAAAATATGATGATGTTCGAGGTGGTTTAATCTCGTTTAACGGCTTATTTTGCTGTTGATTTCAATGTAGCACAGCCAATGAAACCGCGAAAGCCATCCCCGTAGATTCACCCCAGAACTAAGAACCGGACAACTTATCGCGATAAACGATACGCAAAATCACAGGTAGCAATACCACATCTCCGATAAACGCTATGAATACTGAAATACAGGCAAGTTTGGAGAAGAGTTGGCTATGGGGCATGATACTAATCGCACTAGCTGAAAAACCAGCTATCAGTACCAACGTACTCACGATCAACGCAGCCCCAACAGAAGTAATGGTATTTCGAATCGATTCATCGACAGACTTTCCTTCTGCTTGCTCCCTACGAAATCTCACTAAAAAGTGAATCGTATCATCGACAGCAATTCCCAGACTTACAGTGAACAATAGGACACTGGTTAACCTTAATGGTTCGCCCGTCCAAACTAAGAAACTTGCAGTAAATATCAACGGCAAACAATTTGGCAGCAAGCTGACCAGGCCCATCTTGATGGAGCGAAACATCATCGTCAGAACAACAATGATAACCACAGCTGCGATCACCAGAGATTTGACAAGATCATTAATCATCGTAGACAAATTTCGAGAAGCAACAACTGCGGAACCTGATACAGATATTTCAAATCCCGAATGCTGAGTCTCCAAGATAGCCATCCGCTCTCGAAATGTTTGAACCACTCCGCGATGATAATGCATACCTTCATCGGCAAGTCTAGCAACCACGATCGCTCGTCCCAAATCCGGTCGATACCACTGTTCCGCAATAACTTTAGGCAAGGAAACTAATGGACTTTGATCTACAACAGCCTTGAAGTTTAGAATCGACATGGGATTCATCATCGCGGGTTGCTGATCAATTTCAGCCTCGACTGACCTCAACACATTAAGAGGATCTTCGAGTTGCGGATTGGTAGCATCCCATTGGACAAGAACTATAGAGCTCAACATTCCACCGAACTGCCGATCAACCTCTCGTAGGGCAACCTCCGCTTCACTTCCTTTGGGAATCGACTCTGCAATGTGACTATCCGGATGCAAACGCAACGTTGTCATTGTCATCCAAGTCAGTAGAACACAAAACACTGCTAGAACTGCATATCGATGCTTTAACAAGAAGTCCGCGTAATGTCCTGAAAACTTCTTAAGCCATACCGAATCACGGCTGATTTCCCCTTGATAGGCTCCACCAATCAACCGGGTTGAAGCCAGCCACGGGACAACCAATAGGACTGCCAGAAAAGTAATTAACGTACCGACAGCACAAGTAATTCCGAATTGCTGAATGACTTCGATACTACTAACGCTTAGCGACCCAAATCCGATGGCGGTAGTGACAGAAGTGAAAGCACAAGCCACCCCGAGCCGACGCACAGCTAACCAACCTGCCCGGTAGGGTTTTATGCCTCGGACCCTTGATTCGCGAAAATCAAACACCAGATGAACAGCGTCGGTAAGCCCAATGACAACCACTAACACCGGCAGGATGGTCGTGATCAAATTGATCTTCACACCGGATAGGCTTAACAACCCCAAAGCCCAGAAACTACCGATCCCGGCACCGGCAACTGCCATAAACGCCAAAGCCCAGTTTCTAAATGCAATGAATGCAATAAAGACTGCAACACAGGCACCGGCAAGCATCAGATTGAATGTGTCCGTCTTAATCGAACGAAATATTTCAACTCGAACCGGAGGTAAGCCTGTTAAATAAGCCTGAATACCGGACTTCTCCCGCCAGGTTTTGAGGACCTGCTGAAGGTGACTCACCGTCGGCTGGTAATCACTGACGAGTAAGTCATCATTGCCTAGCTGGATGACCATCAGCATTGCCTTTGCATCCGGAGTAATCAGATTCCCTCCGGCAATTGGATGAGTGAGTACCTGCTGTTCAACCTGTTTCCAATCAACTCCCTTTGTATCAGCTGGCGGAACTAACGGACGCGGTAACGGATCGCAGACCAGCATCTCCGGGCTAAAGACGGAAACCACATGACTGACAAGCGAATCTTTTTCCAGTGTATTTGTCAGATGCTGTAATTGACTGACAGCATGATCACTGAAGAATGTATCCTCAGGACGCTTCAAGACGACCAGACAGTCGTTTTCATCCGGTCGGAATTGCTCAAAGATTTCTTCAAGCTGCTCGAAGGTCGTATCATTCGTACGAAACAGTGCACGAGCTTCATTATCAAACGAAAAACGTTGGAATCCGATAATCGACAAAACCGTAAGAGCTACAATCGCCAGCAGCAGCCATTGCTGACGCTTTAGGTAGAGATTACGAAGCCAGGTATGTTTCATGCTATCCTGATTATCCTGTAACTTGCCTACTGTTATTATTCCGGTAATCCGGTAATGTCACGGAATCGTCTTGAATGTTCCTTTAATAGAGCGGGGACTTCTGATTCCAACAAGAAGCCCTGTTTTACAAGACGCTGGCATGCCACTGCAAATGCAGAACTATATTGCTGTTCTCCTGCAAATCGCTCTGATAGCGAGACACGAGGATCTCCTGACGCCTTACGGTCAGCCAGAGTATTTTCAAAAACCAGGAAAGCTCCGGTCAATCCAACAATATCTCGTCGTGCCGGATGATTATCCGGAAACAGATTCCAACTGGTATATGTTCCTAATGGAACCGCAACTTCCGGCGGTAATAAACAGCCAATCTCATTTCCATCCATATCAACCTTAGGAACCAGCACACGGTAGTCATTCCTCATACTGGGAGGATGAATCTGCACTTCGCTTTTATCCCGTTCCCAGTTGACTCCGTAATACCAATCGTTCGGCTGATGAATCACGGTTGGATAACGAATCCCCGGAATCTCAGGGAAACCTACTGCGTGCTGTTCCCAGTGCACAAGCGATCCGGCTCGAATGGTTGGAAACACACTTTTGGGCATGGATTTTCCTTGAACCCAGCCATCAAGTTTCAGAAGAATACTACGCATGAGAGGGCGGAAATCGGCCGGGTTTTTAGGATAGGCAGCGTTTCCTTTACTCGCAGGATAACTGGCCGGACCGTGCTGAGTGCCACCAAATGTATAAATTCGGACGTTGCGCGGTATACGAGCATCTCGACTGCCAAGTGGGTCGGTGTGTGTCAGTGAACCGGCACGATGCCAGTATTCCGAACTGGACTGGGTATGCACGATTTTCGGTTCGGTGCGTGTCTTCCGTGCTTGCTGTAGCAATCCATCTCCAAGGTCTCGGAAAGGATGCTTCTGATGTCCGTAGGTAAAGGGAAAACGATCTACAGGGTAGTCATGGTTCAGGCGTTGACCGGAAAATCGTGTTGGCTGAGCGAAGCGATGATTGAAAGACCCCATCCCTGCACCTGATACATGGGGAATCAGGCCATCAAACACCTTCTCACCGGATTCCGATTCATTAAAACCTGAATAAAGAAATTCTCGTAAATAACGCCCTGCCTGAGATATTCCAAACGCGTGAGCTCGCGTCAGATAAGGCTGCATTTGGTGCAACAGTGGATTCGCTTCCCCCTTCCCTGTTTTAACAGCATCAATCAAATCCCGCACGGAAGTAAAGCAGGTGCCGTGAACCTGAGGAGAATGAGCAACGTATATGAGTTCGTAGATTTGGCCCTGCTCACCCTGGGTGGTTAGATGCAAATCTATTTTTCGCAGATCACCTGATTGGGCATTCGAGGTTTCGATGACTTCAGTGAACCAATCATCTCGCGGAATGAGTGTACGTTCGGCACGCGCATAAGGACGTTTGGTGAGAGTTGCTTCACGCATCATCGAATAATCCGGCTGGAATGAACCGTGGCCTGCTCTGGTGATTCCACCAAACTCTTGCCCTTGTCCCAAGGTAAATTCGTAACGCACCAGACCTTTCACATCAGAAGTCAAAGCCGGTGGGTATAACTTTAAACGGGAAGAACCTGACAATAATTCGCCATCCCAGCCACTGGAAATGACCGTCCAGCCATGTTCCATTAAGAAACCGTTCCCGGCGTGCTGAGCAGTGTCCAGACTATTCCCCCCTTTGGCGTTGTTGAAAAAGTCCAGTGTTCGCATGTTGCCGCGATTATTGACATCATAGAGCACCGCACCGCAGGATTTCCCCGGGTTGGTTGGAGTAAGAATCACCAGATCGGCAAAAAATCGCACTTGTCCATCCGCATCGGGAATTACCACGTCCAAATCGACAACCTGTTTGTTTTGGCGCAGTTCCGGATCCAGTGCAAAATATACTTTTCCCCGTAAGAGATCGTAGGTGCCAACCTCGCCAAATGACTTCCCTTCAGCGAACAACGTCTGACTAGTAATCTCGAAACGCTCGACCTTGGCCTGCAGTTGTTCGGCCAAGCCTGAAAGAATGAAAACGCTTAATGCCAAAACGGTGGATAATAGAAGTCGCATCAGTGTGGTCTAATCGCTGGAATGAGTGGAAACTAAGCCGTACAATCGGCAGAAAAAAATGTATAGTATGGCCCGTCGTCGATTAATCGCTGTAGGTACAAAGCCAATTCACGCAGATGATAATCGCCCCACATACAGGATTCACCTCGAGGTACCTGGTCGTCGTCCGGCATATAGTCCCAACCGCGTGGACGGTGGTAAACACTGTGTAAAAGCAACCCCTCATGATTAGGATCCCTACAAAGGTAAGGCTCACTTAGCAAAGATTTAGCACTGACTAACCCTGCCTGTATGTACCGTTGCCCATCTTCGCCACGCTGGTTAAGAATCTTACCAAGCCTTAGTAAACCCTGAGCGCCAATGGCGGCGGCGGAACTATCGATCGGTTCATATTGATTAAATGGATCTGACGCCTGATCCAGATACTCTCCGATTTTAGTCAGACCGGGGGCTCCTGTATCCCAGTAGGGCACACCGTCGGTTGGTGAATTCTCAATATAGAAGTCACAGCTGGCTTGGGTTGCTTTAAGCATCATTGCTTCGATCTCCTGTCGACCTCCGTAAAGATCAAGTTCAGAATCATCGAGTGTCGAGATGTATTCCAGCTGCTCTGAATATCCTGTCATGATCCAGGCGAGTCCGCGAGTCCAGGTGGAGAACGGTGAGTACCCCTGCTGCGTACCCGGACAGCGATAACGGCCGTCGTTCACATTGAAAATACTTTCATGAGCTACTCGTCCCCACACGTCATATTCATCACGCCCTTCACCATAGTAAACACTGTAGCGAGCCGTACTCCGAGCGTGCTGCAACATGCGGTCGAGTAAGGAAACACGATCATCGTTTTCATGCATTAGCTCGTGCCCGAGTGCATGGCCTAAGGAAAGACTACGAAGGCTGCGGATCGTATCGCAAAAAAGTGAATGAGGCCCATTAAATGAAAAAATGAATCCGTCCCCATCGACCGTTTCTGACCAACGGTAAGCCTGCACAGCGGCACTACTTTTAAGTGCCAATTCATAAAAGTTCAACTCCCATCCGTTATAAGGGAGTCGCCCTTCCAGCATCAATCGACGTAGTGCCCCATAGGTACTTACATTATTAAAACCGTGGTCGTGTACGCCAAAATGCGAAACGTGCGACGCCATCTTCTCGACGGTTGCCTGCCGGCCACTCTCCAGAAACTCTGAATCTCCAGTTGCATCGTATTGAATAATCGAAGAACCAAATTGAAACCCTTGCGTCCATTCAGTCCAACCCTGAGCCACATACTGGCCATTGACTGTAAAAACCGGAGTCGCATCTGCACGATCGCAACCAGCTTCGAGCAATTCGATCTTCTCGCCCGATATTTCCCAGAAGTTTCTGAGCTGCCCGGATAACGAATCTACAGTCAATTCCTGATTCAAATCGATCATTATTTGCCATTCATTTAGAAACCAATCTTCACTCACTCAGCCTAGCAGAGTTTTCGATATCGTGCGCTAAGCCCAACAACTCATTTAAAGATTCAATACCTAAACTCAATTAAGAAGGAATCAATATGATTTTATTTTAGTCATGCTGACTACACATCACTCCCGATTAAGTGTATCATATTGATATCACAAGAGGGGCAGTTCGACATGATAAGTAAACTCTTAAAACTTTCTATTACCCAGGAAAGCTATCCACAACAGGTCGCTGAGACTCTGGCTGCTCCAAGCTGGAGCCAGGGTTGTGTTATCCAAGTGGCGGATGGAATTCGTTGGATTGAATTGGGGCGTCAGGGGAACGGAAATCCAAATCCGTCATTATTGCAACAGGCACTGGACACGAGCGAGATTGTCGACGATGACATGTGGTTTTGTTTTGCCCAACGGAATCGCTCTACGGAAAGCTCAGAGCAATACTGTGTGAGCATTCAGGTTTCAGACGCTGACATAGCACATGATCAATTAAGAGAATTATCCTCCGCCATACTTAGTGGAGTCATGCAATGGCATAGTTTTCAACAACTTCAGGATCGAACGATTCGAACGGAGACGATTCTTCAGATTGCAGCTCAGTGGCATGGGATCAAAAAAACGGACCAGCTTATTCTAGAGATTGTAGAAGCTTCCACCAGATTATTGCATGCCGAACGAGCAAGTTTGTTTCTATGGGATAAAACTCATGGCCAATTGGTTGCGCGGCCGGCATTAGGGATCGATGCAGCGGAACTCCGCGTCCCGGATGACATGGGAGTCGTGGGCCAAGTCGTTCAGTCCGGGGATTCGCTAAGGATTGATGAAGTGGAAGGCCAGGAACAAATCAATCGGGAAGTTGATAACTCACTCGACTTTACAACGAACAATCTTGTTTGCTGCCCTCTTCGCGATCGTGACGGTGAGATTATCGGAGCATTCGAAGTTCTCAATAAACTACAGGGATCGTTTACCTCGGCAGACCTCAAGGCACTGGAGGATTTAGCCAATCATGTTGCAGCGGCGTTGGAAGAAGCGCAAGAAGTCGAACAAATCATCGCCAGTCGAAGCCTGATCGCGGAGCAGGCGGCAGAAGGAGTTTCTTTGATCGGAGAATGCCCTCAGATTGTCGCTTTGAGAACAACACTCGAACGAATCGCTAACACCGACCTAGCAGTATTGATTCTTGGCGAAAATGGAACGGGCAAAGAGGTAGTAAGCCAGTTGCTGCACTTCAAAAGCGACCGGCGTGACGAGCCTCTGGTGGCCGTAAATTGTGCTGCCATTTCAGAATCGTTATTGGAAAGTGAATTGTTCGGCCATGTTCAGGGTGCGTTTACTGACGCCCGAGAAGACCGGGAGGGAAAATTCGAACTGGCCAGTCGAGGGACTTTATTGCTGGACGAAATCGGGGACATGAGTTTGTCCGGGCAAGCCAAACTTCTAAGAGTTCTGGAAGACAAGCTCGTGGTTCGTGTCGGGGGTTCAACTCCAATTCATACGGATGCCAGAGTGATTGCCGCTACAAATCAGGACTTAAACGCGATGGTTCGGGAAAAGAAATTTCGCGAGGACTTGTTCTACCGCCTGAATGTAATGACCGTTGAGATGCCTCCACTCCGCGAGCGAGGTAACGACATCATCCTGCTGGCTGAATACTTTTTGAAAGAGCTTTCTGCGCGGGCTCGACGCAAAGCCCCAAAAATCTCAGCCAGCGCTCGCAAGCGACTGCAGAATCACAATTGGCCAGGCAATATCCGTGAACTGCGTAACATAATCGAGCGTATCATCTACTTAAGTGATTCAGATCGCCTAGAAGCCGAGGATCTGCCTCTCGCCAGTTCGTCGAGCGATCAGGATTTCGGTGCTACCTATCACGGTACCCTCAATGAGGCGACTCGTCAGTTTCAAATTGATTTGATTCGAGGGCAGATAAAAAAAAGTCGCGGGAACATGTCAGAGGTGGCACGGCAGCTTGGACTTCATCGCTCAAACCTCTATCGCAAGATGGGGCAATTGGGCATGGAACTGAAAGACGGGACAAGTTGACGTTGCTGACTAACCCCTTGCCGGTGCATTGCTTTTGGGTAGGATAGATTGTTCAGCCCCTATAGCTCAACTGGCAGAGCATCTGACTCTTAATCAGAGGGTTCTAGGTTCGAGTCCTAGTGGGGGCA
>PBCP01000076.1 GCA_002717145.1 Planctomycetaceae bacterium
AATGGCCTCCGATGCCTGCGGTAATAGAAGTAATGCTACGTTGGCTTCTGCTTGTGCCGTTGAGATGATACACACTTATTCTCTGATTCATGACGATCTACCTGCGATGGACGATGACGAACTCCGTCGTGGTCTACCCACGGTACATGTTGTTTATGGAGAAGCTAATGCTATTCTTGCGGGTGATGCCCTGCTCGCTCAGGCCTTTGAAGTTATTGCCCGTAGTGAGACGACAGCCGAAACGGTTGTTCGATGTTTGAAGGAACTGACTGTAGCGTCCGGACCTTGTCAGTTGGTTGGTGGTCAGGTCGATGACCTGCAAGCCGAAAATACGGTAGGTAATGTTCAGCAATTGCAGAGAATTCATGAGCGTAAGACAGGGGCAATGTTTAGGGTTTCTTTACGACTCGGAGCTATCGCTGCGGGAGCCAGTGATGAACAAATTGCCCTCTTGGATACGTATGGTAAACATTTGGGGTTGGCTTTCCAGATTGTTGATGACTTGTTGGATGAGCAGGGAGACGTGCAACAGCTGGGTAAACAGACTGGAAAAGACACAGAACATGGAAAACTGACGTATCCAGCTCTCATGGGAGTTCAGGAAAGTCAGGATTTGGCGGCAGATCTGATACGTCAGGCCTGTGAGCAACTGGAGCCATTCGGCGAAACTGCCGAACCTTTAAGGCAGTTGGCATATTTCGTTTTGCAACGCAATAACTAAATTAAAAGAAGAGACTATACATCTCCACCTTTTACAAGCAGAACCATTTTATGGAACATCCTATACTTTCAAACTTGCAATCACCTATGGAATTGCACGAGATGTCGGTGGCTGAGCTTGATCAAGCAGCTGCCGAGATATGCGACGTTATGTGTGATTTGTTAAGTGAGCGTTCTGCGCATTTTGCATCCAATCTAGGTGTCGTGGAATTGTGTCTCGCTCTGCATAGTATTTTTGACTTTCGTCAGGACCGTTTGATTTGGGATACCGGGCATCAAATCTATCCGCACAAGCTCATTACGGGGAGGTACCAGCAGTTCAAGTCGATTCGAACCAAGCAGGGATTGATGGGGTACCCGAATCCGGCGGAAAGTGACTATGACTTGTTTATGACCGGGCATGCTGGTGCGAGCGTTTCCACGGCTCAGGGATTACATAGCGGAGATGTGTTGGCCGGTCGTGCTGACCGCAAATCGGTTGCTGTGATTGGTGACGGTGCTTTTCCATCTGGTGTTGTTTATGAAGCTATGAATAATGCTGATGGAAACCTCTTGGTGGTGCTCAATGACAACGAGATGTCGATTTGTCCCCGTGTTGGTGGTGTGGCATCTTATCTGGACCGCTTACGGAATTCAATTTATCCGACGCTCAAGGCAGGTGTTCAAAAGGTTTTGGGGCGTGTTCCCGTTGTGGGTGACCCCGCAGAGCGATTTTTGGCACAGATGAAAGAAGCCGTGAAAGCGGGCTTTCACGGAGGGATGCTATTTGAAGAGCTTGGTTTCCAATATCTCGGTCCGATTGATGGACATGACATTGGGCTTATGCGGAAATATCTTAAGATGGCTCAGGAAATTCACGAGCCCGTGCTTTTGCATGTGGTAACACAGAAGGGACATGGCTTCAAGCCTGCAGAGGAAGACCCTCGGACTTTTCATGCTCCTCCTGTATTTGAACGAGTGGAAGGCAAGGCTGTTTTTCAGCAGAAAGTGGTAGCTAATCCCTCTCCGCTTAATTACACAAACCACGCTCGTGACGCCATTTTACATCAGATGGAAATAAACGAGAAAGTTACCTGTATGACGGCAGCCATGTGTCAGGGTAACAAACTCGAACCAGTTCGAGACACCTACCCCGCCCGTTTTTTTGACGTAGGAATCTGTGAAGGTCATGCTGTGGCTTTTGCAGGCGGACAATGTAAAGCGGGCGCCCGACCGATTGTTGCAATCTACAGCACATTTTTGCAACGCAGTTATGATCATATTTTTCAGGAGGTTTGCCTGCAGGATTTGCCGGTTACCTTCATGTTGGATCGTGCAGGTCTGGCCGGGCCAGATGGTCCGACTCACCACGGTGTGTTTGACCTTGGCTACCTCCGTGTCTTTCCTAATATTTCGATTATGGCTCCGGCGGATGAGCAGGACATGAAGGCGATGCTTGAGTTTTCGCTACAACATGATTCTGCGACAGCCATTCGTTATCCCAAAGGAGTTTCTCCGGAATTAGGTCGTGAAGCAACTCCCGTGGTGTTCGGTAAATCCGAAGTGCTTTCCACAGGAAAGGATGGCACTATTCTGGCACTAGGTGCCATGGTTGAACCCAGTCTTCAGGCAGCAGCCAGACTTGCCGAAGATGGTTTGGATATTGGGGTGGTCAATGCTCGCTTTGTTAAGCCACTGGATGAACACGTGGTTTCGGATGTGCTCCGTCACAGCCCTTTTGTCGTCACAGTGGAAGAAGCTGCCCTGATTGGTGGTTTTGGTTCTGCCGTACTCGAATTTGCGGCGGAACGGCGATTGAACACATCGCACGTTTGCCGCCTGGGAATTCCCGATATTTTTGTCGAGCATGGTGAACGTGCTGAATTACTGAGTGACCTCGGATTGGATGCTGAAGGTATTTATCGGGCGTGCAGGGATATGGCGCAGGCTACCGCGAATATGGAGACTGTGTAAGGCGTTGCTTCTTTTGCAGCGATAACGCATTTGGCTATGGCAATTTCCACTGCAACAAACTGGGTTCAGACAGACCGAAAGCCTCGTGTTTTGGTTTGTGGCGGCGCTTCAAATTCGGGAAGTCAGGCCGCTGAGGCTCAGGTGCGACAACATATCGCTGACAGTTTTGATGTGGTCGAAGATTCAGCTTCTGCAGATTTAGCGATCGTGCTTGGGGGGGATGGTTCGATTCTGCGGGCTTCAGGAGAGCTCAGTACCCTAGGCATACCGGCAGTTGGAGTGAATCTTGGCCGTTTGGGGTTTCTGGCATCGGTTTCGCCGAGTGAGGTGCAGCGTGCGTTTGGTGATGTTGTTGCCGGAAATTGTCGAATTGTTGAGCATCTAATGTTGCAGTGTTCCGTCCTGCGAGATAAGGAATTGCTTGCCTCCACGACGGGGTTAAATGAAGCTGCATTGCTTCGAGGAGCTCCGTTCTCGATTTTGGATATCGATTTACATGTTGACGGGGAGTTAGCAACGACATTTAGTTGCGATGGCTTAATTATCTCCACCCCTGCTGGCTCAACCGCACATAGTCTTTCTGCCGGCGGCCCTATTTTGCGGAAAACGCTCGACGCCTTCGTGATCTCAGCTATCAGCCCTCACACTCTGACCGTGCGTCCTGTCGTTGACTCCTCGAATCGGATTTACGAAATGACCCTGCGGGAAACTAAGGCAGAGACGGCAGTGGCTGTCGATGGGAAAGTAATCGCCAATGTGACAACCCAGGACGTCATCCGAGTGGAAAAGGCGAAAAAACCATTTTTAATGATCGAAGTTGATGGTCAAAATGATTATCGAAGTTTGCGTGAGAAGCTAGATTGGGGTGGCCGTATTCGCCATAAAAAATAACAATAGGGCTTCTCAAATGGATTTGAGTCAACATTCTTAAATCAATAGTGTGCAGGGAGGCATGCGATGACGTCGGCGAATTCAGGTCTCAGGGCCGCGATCTTTTGTGCGATGACACTGGGATGGCTTACTCAACTAGCCATTGGACAGGATGCGGGCATTGAAAAGCAGTTGGAAAAAGCTGTAACCGAAGCCACTCGGACTTCTCAGCCCGTTAAGAAATATCAGCTGCAATACCGATTGAACGAGGGGGAGCTAATTCGTTCACGTGTTGTGCATCTGGTTTCAATGGATACCAAGATTGACGGTGAATTTGAAAACCTCAAGTCCCGAAGTGTTTCTACCCGAGTCTTTCAGGTAAACGAGGTTGATGCCGAGGGTAATATTACTCTTGTGCATCGAGTCGAAGATGCAGACTTATGGCAGAAAGTTACCGGACAGAATGAGGTGCGTTACAATAGCAAGACTGACGAGGTCGTGCCGGAAAACTATGAACGGCTTGCTGCATCCATCGGAAAGCCTTTGGCGGTGATCACTGTCAGTCCCAGTGGGGCAATTGTGGCCCGCAAAGATGAAGTCACCCAATTCAATCCGGGGATCGGCGTGTTGATGCCGAGGTTACCAGACTATCCGATTGCCATTGGTCAGAAATGGTATACGCCCCAGGAAGTTCGTATTCGTACAAAGGATGGCCGCGTGAAGACCATCAAGTTGCGAAAACTCTACACCCTTAAAAAAGTATCCAATCAGCTGGCAACGATTTCCGTTCGAACACAGGTGATCACGCCGGTCCAGGATGCGAAGATTAAGAGTCAGTTAATGCAACGCATGCAGCATGGTGAGTTTCAATTTGATTTGGCTCAAGGAAGAATCTATTCGTCACGTATGGAACTTGATGAACGTGTTGTTGGATTTAACGGTGCGGCCAGTATGATTCACTATTTGTCCCGGATGACTGAACAGCTCGTCAAACCGACACCATCTGCAGAGGATGTTTCTGCGCGTTAAAACGATCAGGATTCCGTGGCTTGACGGCTCGCTACTTTTATTCGCATTTTCCATTTGCCCTGTTTGGCCTGTGCCTTCTTGTGGCTGGATTCTTTATTGACGTTCCCACCGCCCTGGCGATTGAAAGGGTGAAGCTGGATCTTCAGGGGGAGACAGTGATCGTTGAAGGGCAATTTATAGAGTCTGGAGCTCCCGATACCCTGCTCTTACTCCGTGATGATAACCGCATTCAGAAAATAGCTGCTCAGGATGTGCGAGAACGGGTCTCATTGGACGAGGAATTTGAATTTGCCGCGCGTGAAAAGGTGGTGAATTCACTGCGTCATGAATTTGGTCAACAATTTAGTATTCATCAAACAGCTCATTACATCGTTTGTTACAACACCACGTCCGTCTATGCGAAATGGGTAGGTACGCTACTAGAGCGGTTGCACAGGGCATATTACGCGTATTGGGGAAAGCGTCGCGGTGACTTGCAGCCGATCCCCAATCCGCTGGTTGTGATCGTACATAAGAATCAGAAATCATTTAACCAATACGTTGAAGGTGATCTGGGAGCTTCTGCGGAGTTTATTCCCGGCTACTATAATCAGGAATCAAACCGTATCAATCTTTATGACCTGTCGCGACTTACAGAACGTCAGGGAAAGCTGTTGGCACAGGGGTTTCGCCCCGGAACTTCAGTTCAGCAGATTCGCAGTGTTTTGGATCATCCGACAGCTGAAAGAAATGTGGCAACAATCATTCATGAAGGAACTCATCAACTCTGTTTTAACTCAGGTATGATACGTCGTTTGTCGTATACTCCGCTTTGGCTTAGCGAAGGCGTGGCGATTTATTTCGAGGCACCTGATTTAAATCATTCGGTTGGCTGGTCGGCAGTTGGAAGTCTCAATAAATATAACCTGAAGCACTTTCAACAGCTTTATCAAGACGGGCAATTGCTAAAACTCGAAGACTTGTTGAGTTCAGATGAAGTGTTTCGAAATAGTAAAACTGTACGGGCAGCGTATGCTCAGTCCTGGGCACTCAATTATTTTTTGCAAAAGACCCGTCCTGAACAGTATCGCAGTTTTGTAAAAATGCAGCGGCTCCATATTCCACTAAAGGAAGTCCCAGCCGACAGACGGTTGTCCATGTTTACTGCCGTGTTTGGTGGTGGAAGCTCAAAGTTGGAGCAGGAATTTATCCGGTTTATCAATGAGCTGCCATAGCATGAAAAGGGAGCTTGGGAGCTCACTCAAATGCTTGTATCTCTGAGGTTGGATACGTAAGATAAAACATTAACAATAATGGCAGTTAATAAGGGCTGCTTGGTTCATAAGGAGAGTATGATGTCGTCAAAAGACACCACTCGTAAGACGGATAAAAGTCGTCGTGATTTTCTAAAAACTTCGGCGGCTGTTGGAGCCGCAACGACGTTTACCTCGGCAAATGCAGTACACGCTCAAGGGTCAGATATTCTCAAAGTCGGCCTTATTGGATGTGGAGGACGCGGTACCGGAGCCGCCGTGAATGCTATGCGAGCTGAAGATAATCTTCGGTTGACAGCGATGGCTGACGTATTTGGTGACCGACTGGAGCATTCTCGAAATATCCTGGAACGTCAAATAGGCGATAAGTTCGCGGTAACTGAAGAGTCGAGCTATACGGGCTTCGATGGCTATAAAGAGCTTATGGCTGGCGACGTCGATGTTGTTCTGCTATGTACACCGCCACACTTCCGGCCGGCTCATATTGAAGAAGCTGTCAAACAGAATAAACATGTGTTCTGTGAAAAGCCTGTTGCCACAGATTCTGTTGGAGTACGTCAGGTTATGGATGCTGTTCGTGTAGCCAAAGAGAAAGATCTGAACGTTGTATCCGGTTTGTGCTGGCGTTATGACTATGGCGTGCGAGCTGTGATGGAGCAAATCAAGAGTGGCGTTATTGGCGATATCACGTCAATTCAGGAGAATTATCTGACCGGCACTCTATGGCACCGCGGACGCAAGCCTGACTGGAGTGAAATGGAGTATCAGGTTCGTAACTGGCTGTATTTCACCTGGCTGTCAGGCGACCATATTGTGGAGCAGCACATCCACAGCCTGGATAAAGCAATGTGGCTGATGGATGATGTGCCACCGGTTCGAGCTACGGGTTTGGGAGGACGACAACAGCGTGTGGATGAGCAATGGGGACACGGATTCGATCACTTTGCGGTTTGCTATGAATGGGAGAATGGTGCCAAGACTTATGCCTATACTCGCCAGCAGTCCGGCTGTTCAAACAATGTGGAAGATTATGTGACTGGTACCAAAGGAACGGCCAAGATCCTGCGTCACTCCATCGAAGTAGGTGGCGAAGAGAAATTCCGTTATCGTGGCCCCAAGCCGAGTATGTACGATGTGGAGCATAAAGAATTGTTTGCAGCGATTCGAAGTGGTGAAACCATCAATAATGGTGACTATATGTGTAAGAGTACGCTCATGGCGATTATGGGACGAGAAGTCTGTTATACAGGCCAGACGATCTCCTGGGACCAAATGATGGATTCGGAACAGAATCTTGCCCCAGCGGTTTACCAGTGGGGTGATGTTGAGGTGCCCAAGGTTGCCATTCCTGGTAAGACCAAGTTTGTCTAACCCCTTTGGACACTGAAGTTAGGTAATCAAACAAGGCCTCGCAGATAGTCTCTGCGAGGCCTTGTGTTTTGTACCATCTTCGTTGATAGGTTTTGCTTAGGTACCAAATTGCGCTTCGCAGCGTCTCAGTGCTTCCGTGACACGGCATTGACCGTGAGGTATTGATACCCAGTTGTCATTTTCAATCCAGTCCGAGACTCTCTGTTGAGCCGAAATGACGGTGTTATGGGCTCGTTTTCCGAAGTAGTCCCCGATTTCTGAATAGGCTGCTCGAGTATACTTACGAGCGAGCCACATCGCTAGCATTCGTGGCTGACTAATGCTCTTGGCTTTGGCTGTTGATTTCAACTGTTTGCGATCCACTCCGAAAACTTCACACACGGCATTTTCAATATCAGAAATTCTTACGTTGCGTTGTGGCCGATCAAACAGATCTGCCAATTGTCTGTCGGCTTCTTCATACGACAATAACTGGCCACTAAGTTGTTGTAACACGCTAAGCCGGTTAATGGCTCCCTGTACATGCCGGGCATCCGGGTAGACTCGCTCGACGAGCATGTTGAGCACTGTTGAGTCGACATTGATGCCTAAATGCTGGCAATACTGGTGAGCGATTTCCTGTCGCATACTAAAGTCAGGAGCTTCTATTCCGCATACCAACCCACTGGCCATTCGCGCGACTAGATCTGATCCCAATCCGTGGATTTCTGTCGGTGAAATCTTTGCTGAAAAGACAAGTTGCTTTCCGCTACGAATCAGCGTATCCACAGTGTAATGGAATTCGATCATCGTCGCCTGTTTTCCGACGAAGAATTCAATGTCATCGATTATCAGTACCTCGACATCACGGTGCTTTCGTCGGAAACTTGGGAGCCCGTTACCCTGAAGGGATTCCAGGAAGTGAGTTGTGAATTGTTCGGCCGTAAGGTAGACCGCTTTGCCAGCCCTGACTCGACTACGAAACTTATTCCAAATTGCTTGTAGTAAGTGTGACTTGCCACTTCCCGATGGGCCATGAACGAAGAGCGGGGAAATTGTGCCGGGGCGATCCAGCATTGATTTTGCGGCATTGACCGCAATGTGGTTGGACTGACCAATGACCAGATTAGGTAAGCCGGCGCTCGGGCGATGACTGGGGATTGCCTGACTGGCTGGTGCAAGTGCAATCGGTTGTGCGAATGACAGAGGCGGTTGTGGCTGTTCGCTCTTTGTAGCGGAAGGTTCCGGCATTGGGGCGGTGGCTACGGTGAACGAGAGATTAAGATGGTTTTGCGAGAGAACGGCTAAAACATCTCTTAGCTTAGATTGGTACACTCGTTTCAGACGTTCAGCATTGAAGCTGTTGGGAGCGCAGAGACAGAGTGTCGAATCTGATAGATTCCAGATTACAGATTGATCGAACCAAATGTCGAATTTATCCTGCCCAATTTCGTCGGCCAATTGACTCCTGATGGCCGAGATAATTGTCATTTCATCCTTGGTCACGTTTTATATTCCTTTAAGCGTTACTTAGCTTCCGTTAAAACCTTCTTGGTTCTAAGGCCCGGGAACAATCGCTTTAACAGCGAGGGTGTCGGGCAATACTAAAGTACGCGCCTTTGCCGAATTAAAGGTGAATTAAAGTGGAAGCAGGAGACCATGTGGGGCTCCAATCCGCTCTCAACTCACGATTCGGCAAGTTAGCATTCTTGCTGATTGATAAGTGGGAACCGATTGTAATACTGCTAGCACTCGATTCAAAGTGTTTTAAAAACAAAGAGCGAAATTGCTCTTTAATGACGGAAAATACAGTGCTTTCGCCTAGTAAAAAAACATTTGCCTAACGGTGGAAAACCTGTCGACAAGATGACGATAACTGTCAAATCACGTCGGGGGTGACGTCCGTTTTCAGTAAAGTGGGCTTCGTGCCTCTACAGACAGAATGAGGAGACTCAAATTAATCCAAAACCGATCGATGTCCGCCTTTGAATTATAATGGATTTAGAATTAAGTAGGAGAGTCAGTGATGGTTAAAAAACATGATTTGTATTGATTCATAAGGGACAATCACGCTGCCAATCGTTAAATCTGATCTCTGCGCCGGTCTGTGGCAAGGATGCGACGAAAAGAGTCGCTTAACGTTGCTCCTAAATGAAGGCGATTCAATTCGAAACGTATTTCGTAAGTCGTGGAATTGGCCGAAGTCTTAACAACATCCGGTTGGATGACTCTCAAGGCACTTACCGGAAGTTTGTTCTGACTTTTTACATACAGCGCCTGGATTGGACTGGGACGTCTGGTCATCGAGAATTTGTGTTTCATGACACGAACCAACGTATCGATGTTCTTTGTGTATCCCAGAAATTCTATACGTTGCAATTGCTCGTTTTCGTTGAATAGGTACGTTAGCGATCCCGCCAAATCGTCTTTTTCCTCGCCAGTTACAACGGGCACTCGATAACTGTGGAAACCGTCCTCTCTGACATGAAAAGATACCCGTGCCCAGCGATTCGTGATGGCACTAGGCGTGATATCAAAATCGAGAATTTGGTCGATGCCGGAAAACACGCCGCCGTCCAGATGTGGGCTGAGTCCGTCGGGGTCCGGAGTCGTCATCGACGCGTCGTTGATTGTGGCCACTTCATTTTGGTCTCCCCTGAAGAATGACGAAATCGATTGGCCGGTATCTGAGAACCAACTCCCAAGCGAATCCAGAATTCCATCGCCATCCTTTGAGCTATTGCTTGCCTCGCCGCTGCTTGAATTGACAGTCAACAAGGCAAGTGGGACTAGTAGGACGCCACCAAACATCACTAAATATATGAGTCGTTTGAGTATCCACTTCATGAGTTGCTCCGTTGGGCAAACAAGTATTCTTTCATCAAAAAGTACCACTTGTGCTGCGGATGCCGGTGGATCGGCGTGCTGAAGGAGTCAGGAGGGGTATGAAACAATAGGTTAGATGACGGGTTATGCAGATTAGATTGACTTTTTCACGCGTTGAGCAACATAAACACGTGTATGCTTCTTCGTTCGGGGGTTGCCGGCAATAATCAGTGTCGCCTCGTGTTCTCCTTTGGGTTTCAGCAGCTTTCTAATTTGTTCGGGGGTCTCATTGATTCCTCGTTTCTTGATCTCGAGTCGTCCAATGTCCTGCTGTTTGAGGTATTGTCTGATTTGCTTGAGATTAAACGGCAGGTCCTGGAGAATTTCATAGCATGTTCCGCCGGGGGCTTCGATTGCATTATCCGATGTGAAATATGCCACCGAGGAATGGATGTACTTCATATTGTGAAAGACGGCCCAGGCTGGGGCCATTTGGGCGGCAAGAATGGCTGGCATGGGTTCATACAAATAACGCTGGACGGTACCGTTAAATGGCAGGTTACCTGATTCGATGACTTGATCATCAGCAATAGAAAACTCCCACTTTGTATTTCCCCGGCTGTCAACGTCGATGGCAGTTCGTGTGTTTGGCGAAATTCTATCTTTGGCAAAAAGAGCTAGTTGCTGACGACATTCATTTCGGGATTGGATCCAGATTAGCTCACACTGAGGACGCCATGTTTCAGGAATGGAACTGGCGGGGGCGAGCTTTATCGAGAGTCCTTGTATCGAAACGCCCACCAAAGAGGTCAAATGATTTAAAAAATCTAAACCAGGGGCCAGAGATTCAATTTCGGTGTGACGCTGACCATCGGATCGCCGATCGGGATCAATGTGCACCCAGTCGGTGTCTAAGGCAAGTTGCGACGCATCGGCCGAGGTTGTTTCGACGGTTGTCTCTTTTTCTTTGGCGATACAAAGAGATGCATTATGCTTGGCGATCGCACAAATTTCAGGGTTCAGATCAACGCCGGTCACGTTGAATCTGGCTGCCAAAGCCTGCAAATCACCTCCCATCCCGCAACAGAGATCGGTAACGTGCCGGGCTTGGGGAGCAATCTTTTCGATGAGCCCGGCCTTAAATGCTGCGATTCCGGAATCCGTCGCTTGCTGTAAGCTGCGATCGGTAAAAAGCATCTCGTTTGCCAGTGTAAAGCGAGTTGCCGCCTGGTTTCTTAATTTGACTTGCTGAGCGATCAATTGCGTTTGTTCAACCGTGTACGACTTGCGCAAACGCATAAGCGATTTGGCATTTAGTTGAGGGCTGTCAGCACTGACGCACAGTTCGGCAATGGCGTGAAGAGCAACATCGGAAGTTAACCACTGGTCGGTATTCATTTCCCTAGTATGAAAACTACTCAATAGATAGACAATATCTGCGCCCATCAAGTTCGTCGGTTCGGGTTGACCTGTTTTTACGTGTTTTGTTACATTTCCTGGATACTTCCTCACCGACATGCATCCGTCAAACGTAGGTTTTTTATCAGCATGAGTTCAATGCGTGTTTTATTTGTTGTACTGCTTGGCTTATTGGTGCATTCAATTGGCTGTAAAAGCCGTCCCATTGTGAATTGGAATTGGGTTAATGACCGAGCCTGGTCTGAGTGGCGTGACGACGATCGTTACATGACCACCTGGCATGAAAAAGAGAAATTTCTGGAGTCGCTACGTGAGGATGCTGGCTCACTTCCTATCGCTGAGCAGCGACAGCACGCCTTGGCCCTCTCGGAGCAGGTTCAATCGGAGCAAGTGCCTGTTGTACGGCGTGAATTAGTAAGAACGCTGGCTCATTTTCATGTAGTTGAAGCAGAGGCAGGGCTTTTAGAGGCTTTGGAAGATAATGATCCTGATATTCGTATTGTTGCCTGTAAAGCCTGGGGAACGCGACTTAACGTGACTGCCAAAACAGCACTGCTGAAAACGGTGCGCAGTGATCAAGATTCGGATGTGCAGTCTGCCGCATTACGAGCTCTGGGTAATTTTAAAGGACAGGAAGTCTTCAAAGAATTGAGGACGGCTTTGGAAAGCCGCGACCCTGCTGTGCAATATGCGGGTATTCAGGGATTACGAAAACTGACAGGTGAAGATTGGGGGGAAGACCCGGAGACGTGGATAGCCGGTCTGGAAGGCCAATCGCCTGATATCGTGCATGATGGTCAGGAGTCCTTTTTCGATGCGTTGCACCCTCGAAATTTAATTCGATAAGAATGGCAGCCTCCGGTTTTAGATTCCCGTTTAACTGCCATTGCTGTAAAGTCTGGTAAGCCGTACTATTTAGCCTGTTGTACTGCTTTAAGCAATACTTCCTTCCTACGCTCGGGGAATCACTCCCCGTATTTTTGAGATAGATTACGGTCCATCGTGCCCAGTAAGTTTCAAGA
Source organism: Planctomycetaceae bacterium (assembly GCA_002717145.1). GTDB lineage: Bacteria > Planctomycetota > Planctomycetia > Pirellulales > Pirellulaceae > UBA721. The sequence continues at coordinate 12,443 of PBCP01000076.1, forward strand.
ACCATTCGCAACACTATATAAACAGGCGGCCAAGTTGCGGCAGGCGACTGCTGCAGACGCGCTGTTGTTGGTGTTGGATTCAGAAGCAGACTGGGCAGCATTGCGTAAAGCCGGACGACATAATCTGATCCTCTGCGTTGCTCAGGAGGAGAAATATCTTGAAGGTGCTGAAGACCACGGCCTGACTCCGGTACTACTGGAAGCAGATGATATTCCGGTTCAGGAACTCATGGAGACTGCTTTACTGGAATGTGTTGCAAACGATGTTCTTGAAGCAGGGTCTCAAGTAGTAGCGATTTATTCCGGTTTCCATAGCGATATGCACGACAGCATTTCGCTGATACGTCTAGACGAGCATCTAGGTAGGCTAACAGCTAAGGATCTACGCAAACTGGAAACACGCGTTCCCTTGGAAACACTAAAGTCTGTTGTCGATCTGGCAGTTGAAATTGGGTTTGAAGGGCGTGAAGGGAAACCTGTTGGCACATTGTTTGTTGTTGGGGATGCTCGTAACGTATTGGAGCATTGTCATCCGGCCGGCTTCGATCCAGTCCGTGGCTATAAGAAAGATGATCGAAATCTTAAAGATGCCCGGACTCGAGACGCAGTCAAAGAAATTGCCCAACTTGATGGTGCGATGGTCGTTGGGAGTGATGGTGTCATAGAACGCTCATGCCAGATTATTCAGGTGAGTGCGACAAGTCTGACTTTATCTAAAGGCTTAGGAGCAAGGCATTGGGCCGCGGCATCAATTTCTAAAGTCACTAAGGCAATTTCGGTCGTGGTTAGCGAAACGAATGGAACCGTTCGTCTGTTTCAGGATGGAGAAGTTGTGCTTCGCATCGAGCCTATGCGTCGAGCTATGAAATGGCGGGAATTTGATTTCGATCCACCTATCTCATCTTCCGAGTGAAGATCGCTTCATGACGGCAAGGATGACAGTGGGATGCCAATATCAAGCACAGAGACATTGCCTGTAAATGACTTGGCAACTTGCCGGGAAAAACCGGTTTTCATTGCTACCATGGTTAAGGTTTGCTGCGCTTGAAATGTAGGGGTGCTTGGCTGGCCCGTGTCACAATCGAGTCCGGAAGGAATGTCAATTGCCACGCGAAATGCAGGTTGGCGGTTAGCCCAGTCAATGGCCTGACGAAACGGCGGGCGAGGATCTCCCTGCCCTCCCGTACCCATCATGCAATCTATGATGGCCATGTTGCTGTCCGTATCTAACTCATCTAATGCGGACACGATATTAGTCTCATCAACAAAGAGAATGGTCGTAGGAAGCTTCGTCAGGATTTCATAATTTGTCAGGGCATCACCGCTCAGGGAATCGGGGGGCACAAGCTGGATGATAATGGCAGGAATCTCGCGTGTCAGTAGATGGCGGGCGATGACAAAACCGTCTCCCGCGTTATTACCTTTACCACATAGCAGCATGACGCAACTGAATTCATGAGACGCAATGATATCCGTACATGCACGACCTGCATTTTCCATGAGTGTGAGGCCGCTTATACCTAGACTTTCGATAGCCAGGCGGTCCACATCGCGGCTTTGTTGTCGATTAAGAGCAGTCATAAAGATTTCCTAATGACACATTATACGAATAAGTCATCCAAATTTACGTATGTACCTGGCTTTATCCTTATTTGAGTTTAAGGAATTCAATTAGTTACGATGTAGGAATGAATCAGACGTTTTCGTGGAGTGGGATATGAAGAATGTACAAACCGGATTAGCTTGCCTTTTGTTGGGGCTGGGGGTGGGGATGATTTATGGAAGAGAAGAGAAAGCTGAGGGGCCTGTTTTTGTAACAGAAGGTGAAGTATTTGATGGGCAGGTGACGATGTTGGACAAATTTGTTGAGGCCTGTCTGGCACAGGATGCAACGGCCTGTGCAGACCTGTACACCGAAGACACGGTTTATATGGTACAGAATCAACCGGCCTTGGAAGGATATGACGAAGTACTAAACAGTTATCAGGCTTTGTTTAGCGAAAACAGGTCTGCGGAGATCGAAATGGCCGAGCCTGTGCAGCAAGTACTATCGATGGGGGACTTTGCAGTCGTTCGAGGTAGTGGATACAACATCACAATGACAGATGGTGTGTCAGAAAAGGAATCTTATAAGTGGTTGATTTTGAGTCAGCGTCAGACAGATGGCAGCTGGAAAATGTTATGGGACATCTACAACTACGATGATGATTACACTCGGTAAGCTGATTTTGCTTGCCTTCGCTGATCGTTACCAAGCAAATGAGGCGTTACGATTAAGAATCGTAACGCCTCAGCCAATCGCTCCCAGACGCTTCATCAAAGCTGTCATTGACCCGTTGAGTTATCCCTGATGAGTTGGTCGCTGGAAAGCAAGTTTAAATTGTCGTCGTCCGTTTATGGAATAATGAACACCCCTCCGAGTACGGAACCGGCCTGAATTAGTGCAGCTTTACGGCTAATAGGGAAGGCAGGCTTCACTCTCGGGGCCAGACTTCCGGGACGATGATAGCCCAGAGCATATTGGCACTCATTCCACGGATGAATGCCCATTTGATAAGGAAGAATGGCAATGTTGGTGAAAAAGTGTGCTCCTGACCGGATAGGTTGCAACCAAGGCCCCAGAGTATGTCCATGGCGTTCTAACTGAGCATCTTCAAAGTAGATGGGCTTGTGAGCTACAGCAGACGCTCGCCAATGAAAGTTAAGTGATTCCCAGGCTCTTTGTTCGTAAGGGCTATTGTCGATTCGGCATTGCTTAGGGAATCCCCAGGCATCTGCTATATAACACACATCGTCCACGCTGAGTTCACTGATGGGCAAAGCCCGCAATTCGCCATCGCTACCTTTGATATGGACGCTACTATAAGCATAATCTGCCAACTGTCCTTCCGCTAAAACCTGTCCTTCACGATTACGCCACTTTCTGGTCTCTTGTTGAAGCTTTGGTGGCTTTTGATCCAGATTGGGCTTAAAGCTGGGGGAAATATCTAACGAGATCTCACTAATAGGCTTAGCACTAATAAGTGTAGAGGCCTTTTCGCAATCCGGTGTTCCGCAGTTCTTTGGGTCAAGCATGGGAGCTACCTGGATGGCGGCGCCAGTCGCACCGGCCAATGGATCCAAAACTCCTGTTTGTGGTGTTGGTAATTCTGGTGCAGCCGGAGATATCTCAGTTTCCTCAGGCTCCTGTTGCTTCTGAGTTGGGGCTTTTTCGACCAATTTAGGAGGTACTGGCTGTGTAGGTTGAACAGGCTGCTCTGATTCTAAAGGGGCCTGTCCGATCAGCAAAACAGGTGCATTGTCTGACTCTGGCGATGTGGACTGATCTTGTTTGCCTGCTGGAATTGGCTGTGTGGGCGTTGGAGCTTCGATGATCAGGGCGTCGTTTTGGCTGGATGGTGTCGTCACATTTGGTAAAGGTTGCTTTAGTAAATTCTGCTCGACTTCAACTTCGGTAATTGGCAAAAACGTATCCGTGTCGTCTGTAGAGGGCACAACGACGGACTCTATGGGGGAATCCTGAAGAGCTACTTTTTGAACTCCAGAGGGCTTGGGAGGCGTTATGGCTTCTGTGATTGTAGCAATGCGCGTTAGAGGGGTTGATGTGGTAACACGCAAGCGAGTCGTTGGCAGATTACCGACCGAACCAGAGGATGTGCGAGTTGACTTGATACGAATAGGAGGCTCAGCCAGGGCTCGATATTGACTTCCAATTATCAGAAAAATGATGCCTGTTAGGGCAAGCAGTAATCTAGTTACTGTCGGTGCCGGACGATTGGTCCGGACTATAGTTAGGAGATTCGTGAGTAATTGAGATGTCATGAGGATGGCTTTCCCGAATACTTGCTGCTGTCACTCGAATAAACCGAGCATCGGTGCGTAGGTTGTCTATGGTGAACGTACCACAGTAACCCATGCCCGCACGTAGTCCACCGACTAATTGGTAGACAAAGTCTGCCAGGTCGCCTTTGAAAGGTACTCGACCTTCCACACCTTCTGGGACAAGCTTGCCATTTCCACTTTGACGGTAACGCTCGCTTGAACCCTTCACCATGGCACCCATGGATCCCATCCCACGATAGGCTTTGAAGGTACGGCCTTGGTAGAGGATTAATCGTCCGGGACTTTCAGAAAGTCCTGCGAAAAGTCCTCCAATCATGACAGAATTTGCTCCGGCAACAATTGCTTTAGCAATATCACCGGAAAACCTAATGCCGCCATCCGCAATAATGGGGATGCCAGCATCTTTAGCTGCCTTGGCAGCTTCATAAATGGCTGTCACTTGTGGTACACCAACACCTGAAACTACACGAGTAGTACAGATCGACCCCGGGCCAATCCCGACCTTGACGGCGTCTGCACCGGCATCGATCAGGTCTTTGGCACCAGCCTGTGTGGCAACATTTCCAGCTACCACATCGATATTCCACTGTTTTTTCAGTTCTTTAACCGTCTGAATGACATTTTTTGAGTGCCCGTGAGCACTATCTACAATTAAAACATCGACCCCTTTGTTTATCAGGCTCTCTGCTCGTTCAAACCCAAACACACCGATGGCAGCTCCGACGCGCAGTCGACCAAGGTGGTCTTTGCAAGCATCCGGAAACTGTTTCATCATGTCGATGTCTTTAATGGTAATCAGTCCGGTCAGTTTGAAAGAATCGTCCACAAGAAGCAGTTTCTCCACTTTTTTCGCAGTTAAAATCTGCTCTGCTTCCTCTAACGTGACAGCCCCCTTGGCCGTCACCAGGTTTTCCCTTGTCATCACTTCGGAAACAGCCTGAGACGTATCTTCCAGGAATCGCAAATCCCGTCTCGTCAGAATGCCGACGAGCGTGCCATCAGCTTCGGTAATCGGGACTCCGGACACATTGTGCTGTTCCATCAGTTCTCGTGCGTTGCCAACATTTGCCGTAGGTTGGAGCGTTACCGGGTCAATGATGATCCCATTGGCGCTTCGTTTTACTTTGTTGACTTCGACGGTTTGATCTTCGACCGACATGTTTTTGTGAATGACACCAAGCCCCCCCATCTTGGCTAAAGCAATTGCCATAGCATGTTCAGTTACCGTATCCATTGGGGAACTGATTAGAGGGATATTTAGCTGGATATTATTCGTGAGCTTAGTCCGCACGTCGGCATCAGATGGAACTATTTCACTGTAAGCTGGCTCCAAGAGGACATCATCAAAAGTGATCGCCGTTAATCTGATTTTATCTTCCATCGTGGTACTGAATCCTGCTGCTTGGCCTGTGCCGCTACCTGAATGTAGACATTGGCTTAAGGCTCGGGGTGCCTCCATTAAGAAAAATGTGATGACAAATTATGGTCGCATTCAGGGATTTTGACAACGTAATGATGGCAAAAATGCTCTAAATAGCGGTAGATAACATCATTGAAGCCTCGATTTTTCCTAAAACGCTTCACTGATCGTTAGATTTGTCGTCCTCTTTTCCCCGGATTGTTGCCGACGAGCCAATACCATAGTCGAGCAATGAAACGATGGTTTTAGATGTAAGCACGTCGTCGGCATCTGTCTGAGTGGTTTCCTGAGCGATTATCCCTCCGGGAACGTCACTACAAAAGAGTTCATCTGTGCGAATTTTAGTTCCGTTTTGCTCATGCAGAGTCACAACTCGGCTTACCTGCATTTGTTTGCCTAGAATTTCTTTGGTCAAACCGTATTCGACGACATTAGAAGTGGTTTTGTATTCGACTTCCCCCTTCTTGTTAGTAAACGTCGTTTCACGCCTTAGCACGCTAGGCATCGTTTCTTTGGAGATAAAGACCTTACTTAGCCGCTTGCCACGTTTGGTGGAATACTGAACAGTAAAGACTTCTACCGGCATTTCGTAATCACCAACTTTGATCGTTGTATTTTCAACGATTTCCGAGAAACCAGTTCCCTTGGAATTGATCTCACGTTTCATGCGTTCCTTCGATTGATTTACCTGTTGCTCTCCGATTTTAACGGAATATTCGACGCTCAATGTGAACTGATTGCGGCTTGCTTCAACTAGCTCGGTAGTGGTCAGCGTGACTACTTCCGATGTGACTTTTCCGGCAGCATCGATCAGGCTATGTGAAACCCGCACGGATTTCCAGCTTTCGGGCTGGAAACGAGCCCAGGCATGACGGTCCTGCGAGCGCAACCATTCCTGAGAAGTTCCCTTCGTCGGGAAACTGGCCATCATTATTAGTAGCCATATAGTCAGCAAGACTAGGCTTTTTCGATTCGCTGAAAAAATAATTTCGGCCCTGATGATTGAAAGGAGTGGATTGAAGCGGTCAGGACGATGATTCGCCTTTGTTCCATACTAAGGTTGAAAGGGCCCAATTGCCATAGATTAATTGAGAATGAGTGTTTCCATAGCTTGGATTATTTGTTGATCCTGACTTGAAAAGACGCTTCGCAGGTCTAAGTGAAATTCATCTTGCCGAATGCGTCCCAGAATGGCAGGTTCTGCCGAACGCAAAGCTGCCGACAGCCTATCATCTGACAATTGGTCATGATGGATCGCTACGGTCCAAGTTTTAATTTCCTGCGTCGGGACACTGCCGCCACCGAGATACGTGATATCTTCATTGGTGGATGCCGAAATACCTGCCAGCTCGTTTAATTTTGCAGCTAGAGCTTCAGCACGGTCACGAAGACTTTCGAGTGATTCACTAAGTAATTGGAGAACAGGGATTCGTTCAGCGGGGGCGGGCGATAAATAGATGTCCAGTGTGGCATTGAGCGCTGCCAGAATCGTTTTATCTAACCGCAGCGCTCGCATCATCGGATGCTTGCTAATCCTTTCAAGGGCTTGTTTGGAGCCTAGAATGATGCCGCACTGGGGGCCACCCAATAATTTGTCTCCACTGAATAAAACGACATCAGCACCGGATTCAAGGCTTTGAGCAGGTAAGGGTTCGTCAAGAATCCCAAATTTCGAGTAATCATATAAAGCCCCTGAACCGATATCATCGACCACATAAATATGTTCATGGCGTGACGCAACTTCCACCAGCTCTTCAATGGACGTCGCCTGACTAAATCCTGTAATTTGATAGTTGCTGCAATGGACTTTCATCAGGACGGCAGTCTGTTCACTTATGGCATCTTCGTAGTCGATCGCGCGTGTTTTATTCGTAGTCCCCACTTCCTTGAGTGTGGCCTGGCTCATTTTCATGACATCAGGCATGCGGAAACTTCCCCCGATCTCAACCAATTCTCCACGTGACACAATAGTTTCTTTTCCAGTGGACAACGCAGCCAAAGCAAGCATAGTGGCTCCGGCATTATTGTTAACAACCGCCGCGGCTTCACCCCCGAATAGCCTCAGCAGTTTCTGTTCGACTGCTTCGACTCGTTGTGATCTTTTGCCGGATTGCAGATTAATTTCAACACTGGAATAACCCTGCCCTACTGCGGCCATAGCCTGTACTGCTTCCGCAGCCAGTGGAGCCCTGCCAAGACCAGTATGCAAAATGATTCCTGTGGCGTTGATACAGCTTTTTAAGGGGCTATAGAAGGCCTGTGAGACCTGATTGACGATTTCCCCAATCAGGTCTTTGTGATTGATCTCGTGAATGTTCTGCGCCCGAATGTCGCTGCGTAGTTTTTCGAGCACGATACGTGCAGATTCGACGACTACATCGTTATGAATCGATACGGCAAGTTCCTTAATTGCTGGAGCATCCAGCAATTCGGTAACGGACGGAATGTTTCTTAGTAGATCATTCATGGCTATTAGCTAGGTATCTTTATCATCTGTGCCATCATCAGGCAGGACAAGAGGTTTTGATTAACCAAGAAAGCGGAGATCGTCTTTTCTGACCGTAAAACCGGTACGATCCAGATATTCACACAGCGGAACGGCGTACTTGCGAGTGGTACCGAGTGCATCACGTATTTCGGACATCGTTTTGCCATTTCCATCTTCCATCAGATTGCGAAGTTGCTTTTGGATGTTCTCAAGCGTTCTTGCTGACAGATAGAGCTGTTCGGAAATCTCAATAATGGTTCCTCCGGACTCGGCAATTTTCAGTAGTTGCACCACGGCGTCTGCTTGTTTGTCGGCCTGTTGCTGTAATTCTTTCACCAGCGGGGCATCAAGCCCGACCTGTTCAAGAGTAGCTTGAAGATGTTCCAGAAGCCTGGTTTCGTTTTTCGTTAGTTTTGGACCTCGCTGCTTTAGTCCGATCCGCCCCATTGTGACCTTCAATAACCCTTGTTTTTGCAAAAGCGAAAAAATACGATTGAGCACGGTGTCGGCTCCTAGAAACCGTAGTCGTTCACGAACCGGCGCGATTTCAAAATTGACACTCAAGGGATTTTCATCGTGCAGCTTATTCAGGACCTTTTCAACGTGAGATTGGGCTGAGGACATAGTGCCTATGTGAATCAATTGAGAAGCAGAATTGCTGAGCTTAATTTCGACAACCTTACCGCTCAGGATCAGCTGCTCGATTAGTTCTGAAGGCGCTGCAACTCCGGTCATTCGTGTCAGGGCCGTCGGTGTTAGATTTTCAAAGGCTTTCAATCCAATCGCTGATTCGATTCGTGTCTGTTCGTCCTGCTCACTAATCAGTCCACGAGCAAAACCAAGTTTTTGTTCGTTTTGGAAACTGATTTTTTCAGCACACGGATCCAGAATTCGTCCTCCGGCTATCGTGACCGCAGGGGATTCCATCCGGAGTACGAAAGGCTGATTCCAACAACACACAACGGGGGCATCCGTAACGATTTGCCCGATACCCTGTTGTCCGGGGAGTAACTCGTCTCGTTCGAGTAATTTGAGTGAAGCAAGATGATTTGCAGTTCCCAGATGTAAGCGAACCTGCATATGATTGGTGAGCGGGAATCTGGATTCGGGCGACACGGCAATGTTGACGGTGAGTAGATGATGCGGCGACAGGAAGCCGGCTGTTGCCAGTTCCATCCCCTTTTTGATTTCATCCGGATGAATTCCAGCTAGATTTATGGCCGCCCGTTCACCGCGTATTACTGAATCGACGGGGCTGTCGTGATTCTGTAAACTACGAATGCGAACTTCGTGCTCGCCTGGTTGAAGCATAACCTGTTCATCCACTCGCAATTGTCCGCTGGTTACGCTGCCGGTAATAACGGTTCCGTGTCCTTCGACGGAAAAACAACGATCGATTGCCAATCTAAAGGGAGCGTCCTGAGTGTGGGGCAATTTGCACTGGAGCAAGGAGCCTTGTTGTTTAATGGCAGTTTTAAGGTCTTCAATACCCTGGCCTGTTTCGGAGCTGGTGTGAACACATGGAGCACCTTCAAAAAATGTTCCCTGACATGCTTCACGAACCTCCTCTTCGACCAGCTCCAGCAATTCCTGATCGGCCAGATCACATTTAGTGATAGCGATGATGCCGGCATGAACATCCAGGTATCTAAGTATGTCGAGATGCTCAAGTGTTTGAGGTTTCACCGAATCATCGGCTGCCACCACAAGCATAACCAAATCCATTCCAGTCGCACCGGAAAGCATGTTCCGAACAAATCGCTCGTGTCCCGGTACGTCCACAATTCCCAGTTTGAACGGAGGCAGGATGAGCTGGGCGAAACCTGGTTCAATTGTAATTCCCCGCTTTTTCTCTTCTGGTAAGCGATCAGTATCCGTTCCTGATAATGCGTGGATAAGAGCGGTCTTTCCGTGATCGATATGTCCAGCGGTACCAAGGATCAGTGGAATTAGTTCGGTAGGGCCATCAGCTTGGCCATTGTGATTATTAGATCCGTCGTTCATGTTTTTATTTTAGTCGCTTTCGGTATGGACATGAATCACCGTTTTTGCGACAGTTGCCTCTCATTACTTTGGCAAACGGCTCATTTCTTAACATCGCTGCACTGATTCATGATTCGTAAGATTCATACGTCCATCAATGTGCTAGTTATCCTACTGGCTAGTCTGACTGTATTTTCGGACTCTACTAAGGCTGCTGACAACTGGACACAATTCAATCCCTTCAATGCTATCCCCGCTCCTAAATGGCCGGAGTGGGCCACGGTAAACATGCCTGATGTTGATTTGGTTCCTGACTGGGTAAAGGTTCCCGATATTCGAGAGATTCCGGGGGATATTGCTCGGCTTCATAATCGGAATATGCACATGCTCGGTAAAGCAGTGGATTTTATCAATCCCTTCAAAACCAATGAAATTCGACAACCAGTACCACCCCCAACAGGTTCAAGAAAAACACGCAATGTGTCCAATTCATCGACCAGCCGATTTTGGTTTCCTTCGTTTATGCAAGAGGAGCGTAAACCGATTGGGCCCAGTCGCAGTGTCTCTGAGTTCCTAGATCGGCCGCGTATTCGGTAATAACGGATTATTCGGTCCAGATAAGCCCTTTCTTCTTGTAGCCAAGCTGTTTCGAAGCATTTATCAAATGCTGATTTTGACGTAGCATGAACCAATGGTGCATTTGCACGTTTATTTAAAAGATTGCTTTTAGCTACGAGACTTATGGTGTCAAAACGAATTGGATTTATTGGTGCTGGTCAAATGGCCTCCGCTCTGGCAACAGGATTTGCTGCGGCCGAAAAAACGATAGCTCCCGCTGCGATCTGCTTTTATGATCCTGCTGAAGAATCTCAACAGCGATTTTGCGAGAGAGTGAGTGGAGCTAAAGCATTTGATTCTCCCCAAAGTGTCATTGCAGAATCCGATATCGTCTTTTTAGCGGTTAAACCGCAGGTTATGCCTGTCGTATTGCCTCAGATTGCTGACAATATCGATGACAGTGTTCTAGTGGTATCTATCGCGGCAGGAATTTCGCTAAATACCATTTCAGGCAGTCTGGGGTCGACTCGAATAATCCGTGTTATGCCCAACACCCCGTGTTTGGTCGGAACTTCCGCAGCAGTCTTCAGTCCAGCAGAAGGTGTTACGGAAGACGACTGTGCCGCACTCGGGCAACTGCTCAATAGCACAGGGCTTGCTTATCAACTGGATGAGAAGTACCTAGATGCGGTTACGGGGCTGAGTGGCTCGGGACCGGCCTATATCTATAACATTATTGAGGCGTTAAGCGACGGTGGTGTCGCCATGGGGTTGCCTCGAGAGATTGCCACTCGCCTGGCAGCGCAAACTGTGAAAGGAGCGGCGGAAATGGTATTGGAAACCGGGCTTCACCCGGGCACGCTGAAAGATCAGGTAACGAGTCCTGGAGGCACGACAATCGCGGGATTGCGAGCTATGAAGGATCGGGGCGTTTCAGGAGCTATGATGGCCGCTGTCGAGGCGGCGACTAAGCGTTCTCGTGAATTAGGTTAAGAACAAAGGAAATAATCAGAATGTCATTATTCGGTGATCCACTATTTCGTTGGCGTGAGACTTTTATGGTACTGTTTGCTGCTTCTCAGCGACCTACTGTTGGTGATGTAGAGAAGGCTTTGGCACGCGTCGGTAAATTTGATTCGGAACAAATGAATGAAACTGCGGATGGGAAGATTGAATCATTGACTGCTACGAATCAGATTGATTGTATTGGTTTGGATATTGTTTATGTGGATGGAGAGGAGGCTCTCGAACAGCTTGAAGAGCTTCAGGGGGAAATTTCTCCGGAGGATTTATTGCCAGGTCAGGAATCATTGCTCGCAAAACTATCAACTTGCGATGCTCGTTTAGATATTTTACATTTTGAACAACTTACTTCGGCCATGACAGAGGATGACGATGAAGAATTTCTGGATCCTGGAGCCCTGTTAGGGGTTGCCGAATCACTTGCCCAGCTGGTCGATGGAGTTGCCGTTGACCCGGGCTCCGGCACTTTTGTTTAATGTAATTTGTCTTCTGGATCCCTTTACGTAACTAATACTCGTCATTGAATTAGGAAGCGACTGAATGCAGGCAAAAGAAATAAAAAATGGATCGGTACTGAATTACAACGATGCTCCCACCATCATTGAGAGCATTAGTGTTCAAAGTCCGTCGGCCCGGGGCGCAGCGACACTATATAAGTTCCGCGGCCGCAATCTGGTAACCAAACAAAAGGTGGATATTACGCTCAAAGGTGGCGAGTCATTAGACGAAGCTGATTTTGAAAGACGCGCTGTAACCCTGATGTATTCCGATGGAACGGAGATTCATTTTCTGGATTCCGCCGACTACAACCAATATTCAATTGCTGCCGAAGATGTTGCTCAGGAGATGCAATACGTCACCGAAGGCTTAGAAGGAATTCTCGCGTTGATTTATAACGATCAATGTGTGGGAATCCAGATTCCGCATACCGTAGAACTGGAAATAACTCAGACCGACCCGGGAGCCAAAGGGAACTCGGCAACTGGAAGAACAAAACCAGCGACTCTTGCATCGGGTGTGCAGATTCAAGTCCCCGAATATTTGAAGCAGGGAGAGATTGTCAAAGTGGATACTCGCACCAATGAATTTTTGGGCCGAGCGAACTAATCGGCAGGCATGGAATTAAAATAGCAGGCGATAAAAAAGGCCTGTGAATCCCCAGATTCACAGGCCTCGTTCATAGGTTGTTTTTCTTTCGGCCTGTCAGTTATGGATGCGCTCCCCCACTTGCTTGAGTATTTCATCTTCTTCCGGGAAAATGCCGGTTTCCAATTTCGAGTAAATCAGTTCATCAGCCACCGTCAGTTCAAAACAGCCTCCGATACTTGGCTCAAGCTCGAGTCCACTGATTTGACGTTTGTATTGAACGAGCAACTTGGCTGCCAGACTGACGACCTTAGGTTCGTAGTTGCAATTGCTGCAATATCGCAATCGAATTTTCATGGAGACCTCAGAGTAAAGTTACTTCTTTCCAGAAGCTTTCTTTTTGGCGGTTTTCTTTTTCGTGGTTTTCCTTTTGGCACTAGCTTTTGAAGCGCCTTTCTTTTTTGCGCCAAAAGCCTTGTCAAAGTTTGACGCGTATTTAGGTGTCGAGCCAACTCGCAGAATTGTCACGGCGTTAGTTCCTTATGGTAGTAGTTTGGGGATTGAAGTATCTATCAATGAATATTGTATGAAGCTGGCCGGTCGTCAAGTCGGGCTTGTCACTGCTTACTTGAAAAATAGCTGCAACGTTGCCCCCTGTCTGTTCGGTTTAGACCAGTTTCTTGTACTTGAATCGCCGCGGTTCATCCGGGTTGATTCCCAGGCGTTCACGCCGCTGACGTTCGTAGGTCTCGTAATTCCCTTCGCACCAATGCACATATCCGTCACCTTCGAAGGCCAGTATATGGGTTGCAAGGCGATCAAGAAACCAGCGGTCATGGCTGGTAACAACCACGCAGCCGGCATAGTTTTGGATTGCTTCCTCTAAGGCCCGAAGTGTGTCGACATCCAGATCATTGGTTGGCTCGTCCAGTAAAAGCACATTCGAGCCCTGACGCAGGAGTTTGGCTAGATGGACTCGATTACGTTCACCACCGGAAAGCGTTCCTACTTTCTTCTCCTGGTCGGGGCCTTTGAAATTGAATCGAGAGACGTAACCGCGCGAATTTATACGTTTGCCCCCCATATCCAGGTGTTCGTAGCCACCGGAAATCTCTTCATACACAGTGGCATTAGGGTCAAGGTCGTCTCGATTTTGATCGACATATCCCATTTCTACGGTGGATCCGACTCGCAGTTCACCACTATCAGGCACGTCCTGTTCAGTGAGCATGCGGAATAAAGTTGTTTTTCCTGCGCCATTGGGCCCAACTACACCGACGATTCCACCGGCTGGTAGAGCGAAGGACAGGTTGTCCATCAGGATTTTGTCATCAAATCCCTTGGAGATTTCCTTGGCTTCAATAACCAGATCGCCAAGATGAGCTCCGGGTGGGATTTGAATCTCAAACTCGGACATTTGTTCTTCAAACTGCTCGGATACCATGCGGTCATAAGCTGCCAGACGCGCTTTGCTTTTGCTTTGCCGTGCTTTGGGGGAGGAACGAACCCATTCGAGTTCACGTGCGATTGTCTTTTGACGAGCGGCGGATTGCTTTTCTTCAACTTTGAGTCGTGCTTCTTTTTGCTCAAGCCAGGCCGTATAGTTCCCCTCGAATGGATACCCCTTACCGCGATCCAGTTCTAAGATCCACTGAGCGACATTATCCAAAAAGTATCTGTCGTGTGTCACGGCTACAATCGTTCCGGAGTATTCAGCCAGGTGGCGCTCCAGCCAGGCAACGGAATCCGCATCCAGATGGTTTGTAGGTTCATCGAGCAATAATAGATCGGGGCGTTCGAGGAGTAATTTGCAAAGCGCGACTCGACGTCGTTCACCACCTGACAGTTTGGTTACATCGGCATCACGGGGCGGCAAATTCATGACGTCAAATGCGACTTCTATTTCACGGTCCAGATTCCAGGTGTTCGACGTTTCAATCTCATCCTGAAGCCGGGCCATTTCATCGCAGAGTTTCATCATCTGCTCGTCATCCATGGGTTCGGCCAACTCCATGCTGATTTGGTTATAGCGATCCAGCATCGCTCGCCGCGGTGCTACTGCTTCCTCAACATTGCCCCAGACGTCTTTTTCCGGGTTGAGTTGTGGTTCCTGCGGAAGGTATCCACAAGTGAAGCCATCGGTCAGGCGGGCTTCTCCGTCAAATTCCTGATCCTGACCGGCCATGATACGTAGCAGCGTGCTTTTTCCGGTGCCGTTGCGTCCCAAAACGCCTATCTTGGCGCCGGGGTAAAAGGCAAGGTGGATTTCTTTGAGTACTTCGCGAGGCCCGTGCTTCTTGGTGAGATCGGTGATCGTATAAATGTATTGTTTGCTCATTTTGCAGGCTGATAGTGGGTTGTGAGGCCGATTACACGGCGCGTGACAGTTATTCGGGTTTTATTAGTTTGAAGTGTTTGGGGGATTGTCGGACGTTTGTTCAGTAATGGGAGCGAAAAAATGAGGGAATTAACCGAGACGGAATCATAGCGTCGTCTCAGCCTGAATCGATATATATCTATACCTGCTGCTCTTGAGACCGGTCAAACACGAGTTTCCCTTCCCACTCTGTTGTTAATCGGAACTAGCTCAGGAGCTCATAAACAATAGGCCTGACTACTGTGCAGTAGTCAGGCCTGTTTTTATTCCCATTCAATAGTTGCTGGTGGCTTGCTGCTGATGTCATAACAGACCCGGTTCACTCCCTTAACTTCGTTGATCACTCGGGTTGAGATTGTTGCAAGCAAGTCGTAGGGGAGTCTAGACCAATCGGCAGTCATAAAATCGTCAGTGTTTACACAGCGAATCGCGATCGCATCTTCATATGTCCTGGCATCTCCCATGACGCCGACACTTTGCACTGGTAAAAGTACGGCAAAAGCCTGCGAAGTTTCTCGGTAGAGACCAGCACTTTGGATTTCTTCTATCGCGATGGCGTCGGCTTCCCTAAGGATATCGAGTCGTTCTTTCGTGATTTCTCCGAGACAGCGAACGGCAAGGCCGGGCCCCGGGAATGGGTGTCGCCACACCAAATGTTCAGGTAACCCAAGTTCAATGCCTAATTGACGTACTTCATCTTTGAATAAATCCCGCAGTGGCTCAATTAACTCAAAACCAAGCTCTTCAGGCAGTCCGCCAACATTATGGTGCAGTTTGATCGTGGCGGCAGGACCGTCGGGCGCGGCTCCGCTTTCAATGACATCCGGATACAGTGTCCCCTGTGCCAGAAAATG
Source organism: Planctomycetaceae bacterium (assembly GCA_002717145.1). Lineage (GTDB taxonomy): Bacteria > Planctomycetota > Planctomycetia > Pirellulales > Pirellulaceae > UBA721. The sequence goes on from PBCP01000076.1 coordinate 28,075, forward strand.
AGCGTCCTCAATCGTTTTGGCCTCTTCCTTAAAACATTCGATGAATTCATAACCAATGCGTCGTCGCTTTTCCTGAGGTTCAGAAATTCCAGCTAACTGCTCAAGGAATCGTTGCTCACCCTGTACAACTCTAAGGTCTGCCTGAAAGTGGTTGGTGAAGGCTTCTATAACGGCGGTTTGTTCATTTTTTCGAAGCAGGCCATTGTCCACCAGAATGCAGGCCAGTTGATCTCCGATGGCTTTGTATAACAAAGCAGCAACCACCGAACTATCGACTCCTCCAGAAAGTCCGCAGATAACACGTTTGTTACCGACCTGTTCGCGAATTCGAGCAATCGTTTCATCGGCAAAGTCACCTAATTTCCAAGTGCCGGTTAAACCGCAAATGTTCATTAGAAAGTTTTTTAGGAGCTCTCCGCCTTCCGGAGAATGTGTTACTTCAGGGTGGAATTGAATTCCATAAATCGGAAGTGAATTGTGCTTGACTGCTGCAAATGGACAGGTGTCGGTATGAGCTAGTGCGATGAAGTCTTCTGAGATGTTGGAAACCTGATCACCGTGACTCATCCAAACTTGCTGTTCGACAGAAGTGTTTTCGAACAAGCTGCTGGTAGTGTCAGCTGTCAGTATCGCTCGTCCGTATTCCCGAGTTGATGTGCTCTGGACCTTACCGCCAAAGGCTTCGGTTGCCAGTTGCATTCCATAGCAAATCCCCAGCACGGGAAGTCCCATCCTGAACAGTTCTGGATCACAACGTGGAGCCCCTTCTTCGTAAACGCTGGAAGGACTGCCAGAAAGAATAAGTCCCTGAGGATTGTGCTCTTTAATTCGTTCGACCGAAATGTCGTGTCGTACGATTTCGCAGTATACATTTTGCTCGCGAACGCGCCGAGCAATCAGTTGGGCATATTGAGAACCAAAATCCAGAACGAGGACACGTTCTCTTGAAATGCTGGTCATAACCGTACTGTCTTCCTTGTGTGCGGATTAAACTCAAAATTCGATTATATGACCTTTGAGAAAAAATCAACAGTCACCCACGGAATCGTTTTTAGGCTGGTTGCCAGTTTTTGACTGGTTGAGGTTTAATAAAACATCGTGAGGCTTGAATGATTCACAGACAAAAAAGGAACACTGTAGATGCATGTGTTATTAACAAACGATGATGGGATTCATGCCGAAGGCCTGTGGGCTGTGGCTGATTTATTGACGGAGAATCCACGAGTGAGTCGTCTGGAGGTTATTGCTCCTTCCGTGCAGCAGTCCGGTGTGAGTCATAGTATTACTTATTTGTCTCCACTCACTCCTCAACGGGCGCTGGTTAACAATCGTCAAGTATGGATCGTGGACGGTACCCCCGCCGATTGTGTCAAACTGGGGGTTATAAGCCTGCTTGATCAACGCCCTGATCTTGTACTGAGTGGAATCAATGAAGGGCTTAATACAGGTATTAATGCTGTTTATTCAGGTACCGTAGCAGCTGCTCGTGAAGCAACGTTCTTTGGGATCCCGGCGGGAGCAATTTCGTTAGAGTATTCAGATGAGATGGCATTTCAGGATGCGGCTCGATTAACCGTCGAAAAGATACTGATGATGCTGGAAAAATTAGTCGATGCAAAGTCGAGTAGCACTTTGTTAAATGTCAATATTCCGACCTCGGCAGTTGCATCGACAGATGAAGCCAGCAGCGTGCATTGGAAGGTTGTTCCGATGAAGTTGAGTCGCCACGAAGATCCATATCTGGTTCGCCAGGACCCGAAACAACAGAATTACTACTGGTCCACGGATCAGCCCCCGGTGGGACTTCCCGGAGCGGAAAATGATGTTGATTCCATTGCGGCAGGGGCTATTACCGTGACGCCCATGAGTTTCGATCTGACAGACTATAGGGTATTGAAGAATCTTGACTTGGGATGAGGCGATTGGCCAACAGTCGACGCAGATCGATAAGAACTATGAAGTTCGGCCGGAAAACGAAAAACTACTTAGCCCCCTGCTCTCGCAACCGTTTTTCAATTTTAATCCCCTCACGAATGTCGGTGTGACCATATGAAGTCACATACCAGGCATCGTTCTCTTTGTGGTACTGGAACGTCACTTCTAAATATCTCGGCACCGATTGGTTAGTGATTCCTAAATGCTGAGCAGAGCCTTTGACTACAACGTTGAATCCGGTTAAGGCAGTCGGAGGGTCGTTCGTCTGGTTGATTAGTACCAACAGGTTGTTTTTTACGCTGATCGATCCGATCTCATATTTTCTGAGTTCGTTTAGTGCCTGGCTGCGAACAATTTGAGCATCGGGCATGACATAGCCAACGGCGGTTTCGAAGTCTTCCTGTTCTACGGCATCTGCAATTGCAAAAATTGTTTCATAGATTCTTTCACGCGGCGTTTTAACTCCGCTTTCCAGGTATACGAGTCCCAGAGTTAAGGCAGCTATAGTTCCTACTGCTATCAGCAACTTGTGAATCCCGGTTTGTAACCAAATCGCAAGGAGGATAACACATGTGGGAATTCCGATGGCCAACGCCCAAAAAGGTGATTCATAGAGAGCAGTCATGATTAATGCTCTGTTGAGATAGGAGTTTTAAAGTTTGTTTTTCCTGAAGTATTTACGGGAGTACGGCGACCAAGGATCCTTTGTTTCCACAAAATGACCCATGAAACTGCAAAAATCAGGCCAAAGAGGATGTAGAGGGGAGTGAGCGTAACGATTTGTTGATCGCCCGTGTTCTGTAAATCGTCGGAATTTGTATCGGTGATAGTCTGTTTGTTGACAATCTCCGGTTCGCCCGTGTATGTCTGCATCCGCGCTCGAAAATTGACCTCTTCCAAATCCTGTCGGGTATCAAACTTGCCCTGGATAACAACCAGGCTAATGAGGCCTGCTGTACTAAATAGATAAATCCAGAACCAGATGGATTCCGTAAGTTTCTTTTCTTCCTGCTGCACAGTCACGACTTTCGCCTACGTTGTAAAATTCTGTATAGAAACGCTGTCGCTAAAGAGCGGAAGTGTATGGGAATCGAACCCACCAGCCGAACGGTTCACGTCCGGCTCAGCGGTTTTGAAGACCGTGGCCATCACCAGATGTGCTTCCACTTCCAAATGAAATGGTACTCACTTCATTAAACTTGATTATGGCTTAAATCCTAAACCCAATCTATGCCTGTAATCCCCCGGATACGTTCTTCGTAGTTTCCGAGTAGCCCTCCGACGAGTTCCCATTGGGTGGGCCGGCGGACCTCAATATCTCCCTGTTCATTAATCCGAACGATCGACTGAGGTGTTACACCGGCGGTGACCAGATCATCGGCATGAATTTCATTGTCATTGATAATCTGCGCTAAAGATTCTCCCGTGAGCTCTACAAATTTCATGTGATCTTACTTTTCCTGTTGTTGAATTTCCCGGAAACGTTCGCATAGTTCAAAAATAACCGGAACTGCTAACTGCTCTGCGCGGACACTGCCGGTCAGATTGATGCTTTCCAGCACTTCGTCGACCTGTTGTTTACTGAGATCGTTTTTGAATACGCTGACTAAAACACCCCGTAAAAGTTTCCGACGGTGAATGAACAGATTTCGGACAAATCGATGGTAGTACCCAAGATCCGGAATGCGATCCCGTTTATTGAAGTCAGTTTCTATATGAATGATGGCTGAATCGACTTTAGGCCGAGGCCAGAATACTTTGGGGCTCATGATTCGTACGATTTCAGGGTTGCACTGAGCCTGAATCCAGAGGCTGAGTGCGCCGAAGTCTTTTGTGCCCGGACGAGCCACAATTCGTTCAGCTAGTTCTTTTTGAATCGTAACGGTCATGGAAGCAGGTACGATGTCGTCGAGTGTTAGTAGATTGGATATCAAGGGGGTAGCCACGTTGTAAGGCAGGTTGGCTACTAATTTCAGCCGAGCGTTTTCGATCTTCGCCATTTCTGTACGAATTGTATCAAGCAAGACTGGGGAGAGGTTGTTCTTATTGCGTAATGCGTCCTGCTGCAAAAATGTAATGTTTTCAAACGACGCCAATTCTTCCTGAGCAAGTTGCCACAGGTTCTGGTCGATCTCTACCGTGATCACTCTGCCGGCTTTTTGTGCGATCAGTCCGGTCAGGCTGCCGGTGCCGGTTCCTACCTCGACTACAACATCCTGTTTAGTCAGGTTGGCAGAATCGGCGATCATATTCACGAGGTTTAGGTCAATGAGGAAGTTTTGCCCAAACTTCGAAACCGGACGAATCCCCGCCTCTTCCATGCGTTTTTTTAGGAATGTTGTTGTTTGTCGATTGACCATGAAGAACCTGTCGTTAGTTTTGCGAATCGCCGGGCCATGCCGACATTTGTTGTTCGACGTACTTTGCCAGTAAGTCCGTTTCCAAGTTGACTTTATCTCCCGGTTGTAGGTTTCCCAGAGTAGTTGCATCGAGCGTGTGGGGGATCAACGCGACACTAAACCGTCGCGATTCGACTTCGACTAAAGTTAAGCTGACGCCCTCCACGGTGATCGATCCCTTCGGTGCCATTTGGCGAGTAAGGGCCTCAGGAACCTGAAACCAGAATGTTGCCCACTGCTGTTCATCCAATCGTTGATCCAATGTACCAACCGCATCGACGTGGCCGGTGACCAGATGACCGCCTAAACGGTCACCTACCTGAAGTGAGCGTTCGAGATTTATAAAGTCGCCGATTCGCTTGTTACCCAGGCTGGTTTTGGCTAGTGTTTCCGGTCCTGCCTCAAAAGCAAGGGACGTTCCATTGACTTCAATTACCGTTAAACAGCATCCGTTATTGGCGATGCTGTCACCAATTTGAACATCCTCCGCCAAAGCCCCGGCATCTACAACGAGTCGTATACCGGGGCCTTGCGGCTCCAGAGCGGTTATCTTGCCGGTTGATTCCACCAGACCGGTAAACATAGTGGGGTTCCTCAGAGTTTTCTGTCACTTGAATCAACGGGGCACAGCACGCGGATGTTCCCGTCGATCATTTGATACTTCATTTTACTTCAGAGTCCTTTCATGGAAACCGTAAAACGCAAGCTTGCTTCGCAATCCAGAGAAGGCAACACAACCTCTGTGTACAAACCTGTGGTTAAGGCCATCGTCAGTTATAAGCCAGAAATGATGCATGATTAAACGAGTTCAGACCTATAGTCAAAAACAATGAATTGGGACACAATAATATTCTGTGCTCGGTTTTCAAATCCCGAGGAATTTACAAAGCCCAATGATAGACAATATTCAATTACAGGATTGCAACCAATGAGTTTCATCACCGACATCAAAGGCCGTCAGATTCTCGATAGCCGTGGAAATCCAACGGTCGAAGTCGACGTTATCCTGGCAGACGGATCCTTTGGCCGTGCTGCCGTACCAAGTGGCGCTAGTACCGGTGCTCACGAAGCCTGGGAGGCGCGC
>PBCP01000077.1 GCA_002717145.1 Planctomycetaceae bacterium
GTAAATCAATATTATCCTGACCGGATATTTTGATCAATCGGCGAGACGGGATAATTTGTCTGAAAACGCGGGGTTTTCGGGTATAATTACGGGTGCGTGTTGTGTCCTTAAGCGTGAAGTCGTACTAGCCTTTTTCTACAGTGCGACGAGTTTTTCACGACTTGAGTGACCAAAAAGACAACCAGTGATTTGCCTGCTCCTTGCACACGATGTCCAGATAAAGCGTAGCGACGCTAATTGATCATCGGATGAAAACGCGCTGCAAATTTCCATTGAGTTGGTCAGCGGGGCTATTTGGTTAAAAAAGAAACCAGAGTGTTGCCATTAGAAGAGGTGCTAGTAAACATCCGCGGTCGTCAGCAACAGAGTCGCTAAAGACCAGTAGTTCGTAAAAATTCTCATAGTCACCGAGAAATTTATTCATTGCCTTCAACCTTGATTCCTTCGTAAAACAAACAGGCACCAGAAGAATGCTGCAACACCAAGAAGTGTGTCGACCGCATGAACAACTGTCCCGCCGTAGGCGCACCGCATAGCTTCTGAATACGTTTCTGATTATCTAAGTTCTTGTTAAGAAATCTGCGCGAAGTTTATGAATAATAGATGAAGATCACTCCGGACTCGCCGGATGCTTTCTGAACACATCGATGCCCCGTTCGGCCGTCAGGAAACCCCTGTGTTGCTCAGCCATAAACGTTTGGACACATCGGCGATCGACGTCAAACATAATCATGGCTCGAATGAGACAATCAAGAAGAATGGAAGTAATCAACTGGCTAGCGTCGTCGACCCTGTAGTCAACTCGTACCGAGATTTCCTGCCAATGTTCGGACAACAGCTTGAACTCCAAGAAGAGATAGTTCGGAAGTTGGTTCCCATCCAAGAGGAGATCCTGCAGAACCTAGAGTTGTCTAGATTTCAAATGTTCAAGTAGTACAACTGGAACGATTATTTGTCGCTTCTGCACGCGATATGAAAATCTATAAATCTAGAAAGGTAACACGATGTTCTTAAGAGTGCAGCTCTATTTCTTATTAGCCTTCATAACGAGTGGTATGCGCAGCATCAGCTCGATTAATCTCGAAAGCCATCACAAGCATGGCAACAAAGCAAATCACCTTGTTGCACGGTCACCACTCATGCCTGCACCTCACGGCCACGCTTGAAAAACGGCAGGACCGATTGTTGAATCCGGGACCACATCAGTACTGAATAAGCAAGACCACCTGCAAGGATAGCCAGGGGCAGACGAAAATATAAACTCCATCCGTTTGAAACCATCAGGTCCTGAAGAAGCCAAACCGTGATGCCCATCAACATCGAACGGCCAAGTATCTGGCCAAACTCCAACAATAAAGAACCAATTGCAACTTCGACTCGCGAAAAACAAAATACCAGATAAGGCACTGTGAAAACCCACAAAACGACCGTGTAGCTCACTGCCACGCCTACACTAAAAGCATCGTGAATTGATACGTCTGGCCCAAATTCGAATTGGCTGGCAAACCAATAGGCTGTCGCGTAACCCAGAGCTTGAATTAAGAAGAGCATCGAAGCTGCTGCTAGCAATCGCCCCGTCTGACCAATCGAGGCCAAGAGGCTGCCGGAAATATTAATTAGCCCATGAACACAGATAGTGGGGGCCAAGGCTAGTAACATTACTGCAGCTTCATTCCAGTCAGGACCGTTAACCAAACTTACGACATCGGCACTTAGCACGGACAAGCCTACGCCCGCCGGAATCAGCAAGATCGCTGTAAACTGATAAAATCCGATCGCAATACGAGAATAATCTTTGGGGTTATTTCTGGCTCGTGACAAGGCCGGTAACATCACACTGGTTACGGGATCCGTAACAACATCAACCGGTTTCATCATTAGATTGTACATTGCTGTGTACATTCCCAATAACCGCTGTCCAGTCTGTGTACCGCCCAAGACGAATGCCAACAAAACCTTGTCCATATTCTGGCCGGTGTAAAAAATCAAACGACTCAAAGAGTAGTTGCCGCCAAAGCGTAAAAGGTGCTTTATCTCGGTCTTAACCGAGCAGCCGGGACGCCATCGGCCAGAGTACCAATACCCTAATGTATTCATCGACAACTGGACATATTCCATGGCTATCAAGGCCCACACACCAAGCTCGAGAACATCCGCCTGTAATTGAACAGCTGCCAATACAGCTGCCGTGACCGCGGCGATCTGGCTAACTAATCGAATGACCGCAATTTTCCCTAATTTTAGCTCTCGCTGCAGGCAAGCCAAATGGGTAAATCCGAACGACTCAGCAAGCGTCGTTCCAGCAAAAGCCCAGCTAACCCAGACGAGTTCGGGGGCTTGATAAATCCTACTGAACAAATGGCCTAAACCACCGGTCAGTAATGCGGCACCAACGCCTAACAGCACCGTGAGATAAAACACGGCCGATCTCTGGTTGCCCGATATTTTTTCAGCTTGAACTGCGGCCATCCGCATCGCTTTGGCTGGCAACCGAGGTAACATGAGTAGCGGGATCACCATACCAAAGAGCCCAAATGGTTCGGGCCCAAGTAAACGATAAAGAGCAATTGCCCCGCCCATCGCCACGACCTGCCGCGCAATCTGCAGTCTTAATACCTTACGAGTCTCCCGTCGCACCCGGCGGGGGTTAGCTACTACGGAGGGCTTCGCATCACTTTGTGGGCTATCTAACATTTTTTAAGACCGGGTCTCTCTGCATAAACGCTAATTACCCGAAAAGACCGCAGCAACAAATACAACGCAAAACGTCAACTCCATCATACCAACCAATCTTCTTACATGATGTACCTAACGACAAAACAACTTACAAAGCGTTTTCACATCGGTAAATCGAAAGCCCAATCTACGCTCACAATTGGAGGGAATAACTTTTCGCAACAGCGAATAGCTCGAGCCTAACGGTAGATAGTGCCTAATTGATGGATTTAACACCTCAGCTCAACACTACGAAAAACAAGTTTTCCGCGATGACTTCTGTCGCGCCGAAACCGTATTCGCTCGCCAGCTAAAAGACAGAGAACTTTCGCTCGGGCGAATTACTGACGCCGGACGCAATAGATGAGGTCAAAGAAAAAGGCGAGCCGAGGTTCAGCCCTGGCCATTCATTTGGATTTAAGCATTATCGATAAGGCTCATCGCTGCGTCTATCTGAAGTACCAGGCGATCTTTGAATCATATGACAGCCTTCTTTTAGGCGTATGCTCTAATAGGCTTTTAGGATGAGGTTTTCAAGAAAGCTGGAATATTGTGAGCGTAGGAAATTTTCAGAACGTTTATTAAAAACCAGCCCCTCTAAAGCTGTATCTGCCTTTAGCAGCGTGTCAAAAATCATCTGGTCCGTTTCAAGAGAATCAAAATTTAAAACCGTTAGCCACTTTAATTTTGATTGAAAAAAAGATTCTTTAGCTAGGATCTCCATTTTTCGCCGCAAGAATTCATCGGTTCCTCTGAACACGCGTCCATCAATTCTGAGGCCTTCGAAATCATATTCCTCTATCGCCGCAATATATTCCGGCGAGACTAAATTTAAATCTAACGTAATCGTCTTAATCGTCGGTATAGATATTTTCAATTCCTTTAGCTTTGGCAGATTTGGTCCGGGTAACAAATCTAAATAATCAAGAGCCGGAAAATGTTGGCTCAAAAGCCAATCAACACTTAAATCGGTAGCGCGTAGATATTTGATACTTCGACTTTTAATGTTCAACTGGCTCTCTTTTGGTACACCATCTAACGTAAGTGCCCTAGTTATAGGGAGCTTGCGTTCATGATTTAACACATCGAAAAAACGATCTTGAATATCATTAGTCACGTTGTAGCCAATGACGTCTACAAGTTGCCCCTCTAGTAAATTTGACATCTCTGCATTGGTGTCGCTAAACCAAACTTGAAATATTCGATGGCGATCTTTATCGCGTTCCATATCAGCATAATTCTCATTCGTAAGCGGAACTCTCGAGCCATCATTCTTTTGTAGTACGAGCGAGCATCCCGCGTCAAAAAGCTTGCTTGCAATTGCCCAAGTTTCAGAGGCATAGTCTCGCTTTTCTACATGCTGTTTCAGACTATACTTACGAAGCGTTCCATCACCATCACCGGATAGCAAGCTCGTCCCATCCTTGCTAAACGCTAAGCTCAGGTAATAACTGTCGAACTCCTGAAGTCTATCGACCAAGCGTCCATTTTCAGTCTCATAAATAAATAACTCGACACCACCTGCTGTAGCAAGAAGTTCTCCATTTGGGCTAAATGCGATGCAATCAATATTTGCATTGTGATCACTAAAAGTAAATTTCTCTGTCCGCGTTTTCAGGTCCCAGACCTTAACGCAACGTCCTTTACCTGGTAGATCCCCACTCCCACTTGCCAGCATCCGCCCACTCGGATCGAAGTCGAGACATAGAATTGCTGTTTCATGCCCTTCCAATGTTCCAAGTTCTTTGCCTGAGCTAACGTTCCATAACTTTATGGTTTTGTCATAACTTCCTCTGGCAACGATCTCTCCGTCCGGGCTGAAACTTACGCAGTCAACTCGGTCAGTATGTCGATCGAAAATCCATTTTTCTTTCCGCTTATTTAAATCCCAAATGCGTACAGTGTTATCGAACCCAACACTCGCTAATATAGTGCCTGAGGGGTGGAAAGAAAGATCTTTACAGTTTCCAACGTGACCGCTCAGGTTAAAGAGATAACCGTTCGTAGCAAGATCCCACATTCTAACTACTCCATCGTAGCTAGCCGTAGCGAGCCTCTCTCCGTCAGGGCTAAAATCTACCGCCTGAACACCGGTGGGATGAGGAAACTGCATGACACTTTGCAATGAATCATAATTCCAGATATTAACGGACTCGTCATCACTTGCGCTTGCCGCTAACGTGCTCTCACGACTAACCGCTATATCGCGAATACCACCTTGATGAACTTTTTTTACTCGTGTTTGCAGTTCACGCTCTATTGTTGGCTTTGCTTCCGCTTCAGGTTTAGTTTTAGGTTCAGGTGTAGGTTTAGGTTCCGCTGCTCGTTCTAGTTGAAGCCTAGAAGTTGGCTTGGAAATAGGCTCTGGTTCTTGCTGAGGTTGCCCTGTGGGTAAAGCCTGTGGAGACGTGACTGCTATAGGAGCTTCATTAGAGCCTCCTTTCCAGAACACGATTATTAAAATCAAAAGGCATCCTGCAGTCGAAAGTCCGATTACCTCCGGGCGTTTCCAGATCCGCTTAGAACCAGTTCGTTTCCTGTGGGGCGTTACATTGCGTGTACCTGACGGTGGAGGCGTTGGGAGATTGACTGCCGGGGCCGCGGGTTGTACGACTGGCGCCGGTGCTGGCGTGGGCTGAGCTTGTTTCGGCGTTCGTTCGTTACGCAATTGTGCGTCATAGGCTGACTTCTTGTGTGGATCCAACAGAGTAACACGAGCCTGAGAGATCTCATTCAGAAGCTGAGCGACCAGATTCGCATGCTGACCAGCCTGCATCGTTCGAAGGAATACAGTGCGACCCTCTGCCGCGGCGTTAATCACCTCTGGATCGCCCTCAAAGTCGGCTAACGCTAGCAAACGGTATTTGGATATCGGCCGTTCGTCAGGCGGAATTCCGAGCCATCGGTGATAAGGATCAAAGTCCGACTTATTGTCGTGCACGATTCCCCTCTAATTCTTTTATTCGCTTCTCCATGTTGAGCTTGTCAAACCCCGTAAATGTATTAACAGTCCGCCCCAACCAAAAAAGTGCGCGACGCCCTAATACATCATGAAACGCAGCATCTATGCCTACGGGATTATCATACAACTTCAACCACCTACGAGTTAAATCCTGTTGATTTTCAATCAACTGGTTCTCTTGCGAGGCTTTCAAGAATTTCAACTCCTCTTGCGCAACCAAACGCACCCGCTCATTGTCTGAAAAACTAAGACACACTAAACCAGCCTCTATTTCCCCGTTCCGCATAAGTACAAACCCGACTAAGTTGTTTGCCTTTGCGTCTGTCGGGTTTGTCTTTAAAACTCGTGTGGCCTTGATAAATTCACTATTCTGCTCTTTTAGGTCTTTTAGTACTTTGAGTCGTTCTTCGCACTCCTTGCGTTCAGCTTCGCCTTTCCCACGAAGAGCAATATCGCGTGCCAAGAAAATATATTCGTAAGCAATGTCAGGTCTTCCTCCCTCGACCAAAAACTTATCCAGCGTCTTTAAATGATTAAACATTTTTATGTAAGTCGCGTTCAATAACTCCAATTCGGAGCGCGTCCGAAAATTGCTGTGGTCTATTAAAGCTATCAAGCTCTGGCCAATCTCAAACAACTTTTTACCGACATCCTCTGCTCCAGCAACGTATGCATTTCCTGCATCAATGGTTGCCATCTGAAACAATTTGAAATGCGACGGCAGCGTTTCAATTCCTAGAGGGACTGTGGAGCGTGCTGATTCGTCGTGCCAGAATTCTATTGCATAAGACCGAATTTCCCACTCTTCTATCGCAAACTCAGTAACCATTTGCCCTAGCACCTCATTGGAAACCTTCTCGTTACCGCTTTGAACGAGCAATTTATAAGAAGCGTCGAACATGACATACCTGCTATCGGCATTTTGCACATCCAAAGGAAACGTATCTTTACCGGCTTCAAACACCTCGCGACCCAAATCTAGTAGCAATTGACTCTTTTGGGCTGGATCTTTCTCTTCAGCGGCAGTCTCGAATTCCGCCGTGAAGACCTTCGCAGCCATCATTAGTATCTGCTCCTGAGTCTCCCCGTCAGGAACCGGATATCTTGCATCGGGTACCGTTTCAGGATTAGCCTTCGTGAACGTCGCCGACTCATCGTCGGTTTCTATCTCTTCTCTATCCTCCGCTTGTTCTTCTGCTTCGACTTCAGTCTCTAGTGAGGAATCGGAATATAGGGGGCTCGGGTTTGCATATGTCCCTTGTGTGCCTACCACAGCCTCTGATTGGCTTGGTGTGTCTAATCCTGTTGCAGCTTGCGCTGATCCTACCACTTCCGTCACATTCTGTTTTTCTGTTTCGCTTTCTGAAATTAAGATTGACGCCCCTGGTTTAATTCCTGGTTCCGGTTTTTTTACTGCCACCTCCGGTTTTTGCCAAAAACCAAATATATCTATGTCCGCAAAAGTCTTTAATATAAAACCACTTAAAGGGATGGCCGCTAGGCCACCAACAATCATTGAAACAACCGGAGAAATTCGTTTCCTAGCAATAATTCTTCTTTTGCTCGCCCCAACTGAATCTATAACGCTGACGACATCTTTCTCCGGGATTAAACTCGCTGTTTTATCAGAATTCCCTACTGCCTCGCTGGACTGTACATCCAACGGCTCCAGTTTAAGTTCGGTCGAAAATTCCGGGAGTGATTGATCGTATTCGGCTCGCAGTACCGAATCCGAAAGAACACAGTAGGCTTTTTCAATCGTTTGTAACTGAAGCGGATCTGTACTGTCCATCAAATATGCGCGATACGCTTTTTTGATTTCCTTAAGAGACGCCCCGGATTCCACCCCTAGGACTTCGTAATGGGTAGGCGTTGCCATCGAACAATTGTTTATATTAACTAGGATTACACTTGCACTGAATACTAGCACTAATATAGCATCAAATTAACAGAAAATCGTACAGTTACATTAGAGTATCAGATGACGAGAAGTCCATTTCTACTGTGTTTCGCGCTTATAGTAATGACTGTTGCTTGCGAAAGTACTTTTGCACAGAACGAAAATCAATTTCCGTTCGCCGCTCGCGTGCAGGCTCCGCAGGCTATCATCATTCCGGAGGTGCGCGGCGCAACCGTCTTGTCAACTCAATTAACTGCATTAGCGCACGTCCGGAGTTCTCAGGCGCAATTACTAACCTCCCAAGCTTACGCAAACCTTCTCAATGCTCATGCTCGTGTGGCTAATGTACAAGCAAGTCGGGACGAACTTAGATATCACGCGGAGCGTGTATCAGCCTACTTTGATTTGAGGGAAATTAATCGGCAGCGAAGGGCGGAGCTAAATCCTCCCAATCATGTCCGAACACAAAAGGCCGATAGTTTGTTGCATGATCTCATGCTAAAACAACCAGAACTTATCCTGGATCAAAGTGCTGATATTTCCGGACGGCTTAATTGGCTATTCAACCGAATCATTACTCGTAGTTTCGAGAGAGGCATTGTTAATCGGGACAATGGGCTTTTTGTTGGTGAAGTGTTTGATGAACAATTCTCGACAAGCGACCTGTCAAAAATTTATGTGGAGCACAACCGGTCTCTGGCGGGTGATAAATTTCGACACCCGCTCAACGATGCCAATATTTCTAGGCAACCGTTGCCGCCCATCTTTAATATGGAAACGCTTGTCGATAAGGCTAATGCCTACTTAGAAGCTCGGAAACGTCTGGCTGAACTTTTAACTCGTAATAACAGCTTGCCTGTCATTCAGGAATGGGAGGCCGTTTACGACAAACTAGACTCCCTTAAACACGCTCTTAAAAACCGCGAGTTTGTTATTTCACTTCCTCCTAGATATCAGGGGCTGTTGCGTCAGGGAACACTTTTTATTTCTACCCAAGGTGCAGCGTTGCAACTGGCTCTCGAAACCGGGAACGGCGACTACCTTGTCGGAATGCCTGTCTTTAGCGGAAATACACTCGGGGAGATCTTGTTTTTCATGAGTCAAAATGGTTATGGTTTTTCCAGTACTGTTGTGGACGGAAAAGCAGTCTATAGACGGCTGTTTTACTCATTACGCGAAGTTTACACTGAGCTGCAATAGTCAGCGGGTTTTATTATGCCAGTTAGACTTACTCTCAAAGATAACAATGAAATAATTCATTCAGACGTCTACAATCAAACAGAGATTTTGATCGGGAGCACCAAGACAGCTACCATTCCCTTAAAAAGGGAAAGATTCAACTTCACCATCCGCATCATCACGACCCCCAACGGAGCAATCATTAGTTCCGACGATACTAGTTTACGAGTAAACCAGGGAGCGGTACTTGCGCCGACCAAATCCGAAACTATCAGACATGGCGACGTCATTCGTATTGGTAAAACAGACTGCAAACTTCATTTTGCATATCAAACAGGTAGCGACGCAATAATCGACACGGGCAAACGCGAGGCTGCTGCCCCCTCCGCTTTCACGAAATATCTAATCGCAGTTCTGTCCGCAGTTGTTATCGTAACTCTGTTTACATTTTTAGCGTGGCCTTCTTCACCATTACCTGTCTTTGAAAATGTATTTTCGGTGTCCGTGCTTGATGGGGATAAGAAAGTTTGCGACATACAGCAACAACTGGTCGCTGGACACAAGGGATGGACATTGACAAAATTGGAGCCATTGGATGAGCTTCCGTCCTACTTGGAATTAACGCCTGAGAATTCAGTAGTCATTAGCCCCTTGGAAGCAGATACCCCAGAAAATATTAAAGTTCGTTTCAATTGTTGGTTAGAAAGTTCCGATGGCCGCAAAGTAGATCGTCACGAACTGACAATAGAATGTCAGTGTCTTGAAAATTCCAATCCCCCGGTCGTTGATGCGATAACAACCTATCTGCATGATGGGGTTGAACCAGCCAAAATTAGTATTAACATCGATGCTATAGATCCTGATATTCCCGCAAGTCCACTCCGCTTCAAGAACATTGAAGACCTCCCAACTAATGCTTCAATCAATCCGATTACAGGATTGTTCACATGGAATGTCAGCCCTGAACTAATGAGTGATCAATATTCGATTCCAATTGAGGTATTTAAGGAAAACTCGCCTGAACTGAAGTCGTTGACCATAATCAAGATTATTTGCAAGTCATCACGCCAGCAAAATGATGAAGTTAGCATTTCAGACGGTATTTTCTATACCTATGTCTACAAAGATGACCCAAATCAGCTATACCCCCGAGGAATGGCGGCAGCCATTGGGAAGAACTTCCTCCTCACGAATGCAGGCAATGCCGTTGAGTTGGCTAAATTGCGGCGAGAAGGTTGGCACGTTGTTATCGCCCCCTGTTCAGGCGACCTACCAAACCGTCAACTTCCGGTCACCGACATATTAGCCCATCAAAACTTCAGGATAAGCCAAGAACGATTTGGTAAAAATGCTTACGAAAATACTTTTTTTGATTTAGGGATTATTGAAATAGAGAATAGTTTGGAAATATTCGCTGAAACTCTGCAACCGAATGACCTTAGCACTTTAGACAATTCCAGATACTCCATTCAAATATTCCAAAGCAATGTGGAAGAAATTTTAGACAATCTCGAGGTGAGTCAATTGCTATTAAATGATTCCGTTTCGATCAAACGAATTGACGTCCAACCTCAAAACACGGACACGCAAAAATATGCAGTCATTGAATTTGGCTCTTTCGCGACTAAGTATTTGGACGGAGCGTTATTATTTGACGAAGACAAATTGCTTGGCATCTACAGTTTTACCTCGTCCAATGATGATAATACATCCGCAAGCCGCCATTTTGCTACTGTTCCGACCGACTTGAGCCGTTTGGGGACTGACAGTGAAAACTCCTTTTGGTACAGTTTGATCAATGAAACTCGTACAAAGCAAACCAAATAATAATACCGCCAAAACACCGCGATCCTATTCTTTGTGGAGCTAAATTTGCCAAACCGACCAGTAGGTATAGATCTAGGGACAACATACTCCGCCATTTCGTATCTTGGCGAGTCAGGGAGACCCGAGCTTATACAGAATTCAATTGGGGAGTTCCTGACACCCTCGGCCATATTTATTGATGGCACCGAAATCGTGATAGGCAAGGAAGCTGCGCACGCCAGTGTCATGAATCCCGCTAATTATGCCGAATGTTTTAAGCGTGATGTTGGAACCACTAACAATTTAGAACTAAGTGGCCATGCAGTTCCCCCAGAAATTCTTAGTGCCATCATCTTGCAAGAATTGAAAAAGAATGAGGAAGCTGTACTCGGGGCTTTGGAAGATGTAGTTATTACAGTTCCAGCATTTTTCGATGAAAAACGACGTGTTGCAACGAAATTAGCCGGCGAGATGTGTGGTCTAAATGTACTTGGAATAATCAACGAACCGACAGCTGCCGCGGTCTACTACGGTTATAAAACCGGATATTTCAAATCGACTTCCGTAAAACCCGTTAATATTCTCGTATACGATCTTGGAGGGGGTACCTTCGATGTAACCATCGTGAGAATTCAGGGAAAGAACTTCTCCATCGTTGCAACAGATGGAGATGTACGCCTAGGTGGCAAAGATTTCGATGAACGTTTGGTAAATCATATTGCTGAATCGTTTGTTAAGGAACATGGTCTCGATCCCCGAGCTTCGGCTGAAGATTGCGCACAACTCTGGTTGGATGCGGAACAAATCAAGAAGTCATTATCAGAACGACAGTCTTATTCCACAGTATGTTTCCACGAAGGCTTGAGGAGCCGGATAGAAATCACACGTGATATTTTTGAAAGTCTCTGTAGTGACTTACTGAGTCGGACTGAGCTTACCACTGAATTGGTACTTCGCCAGGCTAGCCTGGGATGGGATCAAATAGATCATTTGGTCGCGGTTGGTGGATCTAGTAGAATGCCAATGGTTACAGATCTACTTACACGCATATCAGGAAAACAGGTGGAGCGAAAAGTTTCACCTGAACACGCAATCACTTACGGCGCCTCTGTTTATGCCGGATTGCTCTCTAAATCCACTCAATTCTCAAACGATGTTAATGTTCGCGATGTGTCTTCTCATGCATTGGGTGTTATAGGAACTGACACCAAGACAAAAACAGAGACTGTAGCCCACTTAATCCCCAAGAACACGCCTCTCCCGTGCACAGTGACTCGCCAGTTTTCAACGGCAACTGCAGGACAATCGTCTGTCGTGGTGGAACTTGTCGAAGGAGGTTCAAATATCCCAGCCAATTGCAACTACGTTGGGAAATGTACGATAACTGATTTGCCGGCCGGCCTACCCGCAAGGACGGAGATACAGCTTACCCTACAGTACGACAAAAGCGGAACCCTAACGGTCGAGGCCAAAATTCCATCGGCCCGAATTGCGGCCACTAGCCGTATTGAACGAGGTCTAAATTCATCTCCAGCAGATTTGTCACGATGGATTAATCTACTCACGGGTCGCCCTCCCGATGAAGGTATAGCCCCTGATGAACCCTCAGCTGCTTACGAAGACGAAGCTGTTTTACTGGACAACCTGTACAAACAGATTGCAACTATTGCATTAAAGAATTTTCACTTAATGGGAGTGGACCCAATACTTTGTAAAACGATCAATGCCAATCAAGCTGAGCTAAATACTCTGAAAACAAGGGTATCAGAACTTGAAGAACGTGTTCCGCAAGGAAACTTGCAGCGGGTGCAATTATCAACACGGCTTGCACAACTAAAGCAACGTATCAATGAGATTCGAAAAACATCACTGTCTAATGTGATTGATTTGGGTATTGATTGCTTCAAAAATGATGTCGAATTGCCGGGGGTTGAGCATCTGTATGATAAGTGCGTCGAACTTATCCGAAAAGGTAAATAATAAGCCCGATTTACCTAGCCCTAAGATTTGCTGGAGTCGTTTTGGAATAAACGATGAACTGGGAGAGCCTAGTTCTCGTACGCAGTTAATCTAACTGCCGAACGAAGCGAAATCCGCTGTAAAGATTACTACTTCCACCTCACTAGTAATTTCGTCTTGCGGTTCGCATGTCGTTTGAAGTGTTGAGCCAAGTAGCTTCTCTTGGTAACTGAAATCATCAACCATTACTCCAACTGGATCGATCTATTGCAGCTGATTGCTACCTAATGCCCTTCCTTCAATCTTCCCTTCACCACCCCATGATATTCCCGAGGACATCGTTCAAACCAAACGCGTCGGCTTTCTTTAACCTCACCTGATGAGGGTAATAATTTTATTCTCGCTCGCTATGAACCCTAAAATAGTCTATAGAATTCTCTAATTAGCGTTTGTCGTTTTTAGATATCCCCGGACGCTCCTCGGGCCTCCGAGATTGGAAAGCTTTTCAACGTTGGCAGGGATCGGGGAAACGTTGGCAATAACGGTAACAAGAAATTAACCGAGGAAATCAACTACTAGGGAACACGAGGAAAGTTCAGGAGGATGTGTAGGCTCGTTGCCCAATTGTCAGTAGTAAGCTATTTTCCTTTCCGGGATTAACAGCGTTCCTCTCGCTTTAGATACCTCATTGAGAAGTTTCGCAACAGGCTTAGCTATCCGCCATCCTCCATCGTCCGTAGAAAAACGGTTAGCCGTTCCTCTGCTTCATTTATGTCATGCGGGTCTTCTTCATCATCAGCCAGTCCACCAGACGGTTCGAAGAAATTGAGGACTGTTGTAAAAAAACCGCATCAACGGCAAGACCACTTGAACACTAAATAATATTTGAAGAAAGATTCGACAGTGAGCACGACGAACAATTTTTCTAATCCGAACCAAAAATGATCCTCAATCACTACGATGGGCCCTGGCACTCGTTCTCAAATAAGAATGCTAACGCAGTTGAGTGGAACGTGTCAGGTAACTTACATCCTTATCATTTTCCAACCGAATTAGAAAGGTTTGAAAAGGAGCCGCTTTCGGCGGGAAATCGTAAATGAAAGCTTCAAGACGGGGAGGTAACTCATCCTGTACTACGGGTACCTCAACAAACTTGAACCCCTTCAAACTTGAATGAATCACCCAGTAAATTCGCCCCGACGGAGGAATAGCGAGGTGTTGAGTCAAATCCGCGATAAACAACAGGCCTGGAACACCGTTTCTGCCGGGCTCTAGAGAAACCTTGAAGTCATGGAATTCGGCATATAGTGGGTTTACCCTTCCAGGGATAGTGATTCCAAATTTCTTCGGATCAATACTCCCAGCTACTTTTTGAGCAACGAATTTTTCTGGCCTCTCGCCGGGATCTTGCTGTGTGAGTAGAAGCATGTCTGAATACCCGTCGTTCGTGTTAGAATCTTCTATCGGTAATGGAACCGGTTTCGACTCCGACACTGGCATGGGTACGGGCTCTGCAGCTATCGCGGATTCGGAAACTGTCACTGGTTCACGCGTCTGAATTGGTTTGGGCTCTGGCACTGGAACAGTTTTGGGCTCTGCAACTACAGAACGTTCGGATTCTGTCATTGGTTCGCGCGCCTGGGAAGCTTCGGGCTCTATTACTGGGTCATTAGCCGCAGGCAACGCCGCAGCGGACGGGAGCGTACTGGCCAGCGGCATCGTATCCGGTTCGGTACTCTGTGAAGTGATCACCACGACCAATAAAACGATTAAAAGAAGCATGCCGGCTGCAGCCAGCCCGATTAGCGTCATACGCCTATCAATTAATGCCTTAACTGGACGAGGCTCTGTTACCGGAAATTTGGTAAAGGCCACTGGCGGGAGCTGCGGAGATGGTAAAGGGATGTCAAGAAGATTCGACTTAACAGGAGTCGGATGCGTTGCGGTCGCGTTAGCTTTAGGCTCCGGTGTTTCGGAAAACGGAACGGTTACAAGACTAGGCTGCGGTGCCGACTGTTGACTCCTTAATTGTTCGTCGTAGGCAGACTTCTTAGCAGGATCTAAGAGGGTAATGCGAGCCGCCGACACTTCATTAAGAAGTTTGGCAACTAAATTTGCATGTTGACCAGACTGCATTGTGCGTAAGTGCATCGTCTGCCGCATTACCGCAGAATCAATTGTTTCGGCATCCTCTTCAAAATCTTGTAGATCAAGCAATCTGTATTTTGAGACCGGTCTTTCGTCAGGAGAAATCCCTAACCATTCATGATATGGGTCAAGCTCGGACATGTTGGTCTAGTAAAGAGTTAGAGGCTTGTGTACAGAAGCATTTAGTTTAGCAAGCGGCTGAGTGCGGGGGCAAATGGTTGGATGAGAACTGCTCCAGATTCCCCAACCGGGTCCGCCCAATTAATACTAAGAAAAACTGGCGTAAACACGATCACCGATTACAAATGGAACCGGATTCAGGGTTCGCGCGAACAGGTCCAATTGATTATCTAATTCAATCAATAACAGCGAAGTAGAACCTTCGTTAACGCTTTTTTTAACGGTCGCATTTGCGTCTCCGTTGGGAATTCGCAAACGAATCAATTCAGGCCGCAAAAGCATTGTACCTTCCTCCGTCTGACCGGCGAGATTCGTGATTTCACCGGATAGTGGGGGCACTGCGGCATATAGGCGATGGGAGGTGAAACTATTGATTGGACCAAATATATTAGCGACCTGCAGCGAATCTGGCTGGTAGTACAAATCCTTTACGTTTCCAGATCGTATAACTTTACCGCTTTCAATAATGGTCATTGACTCCGACACAGCAAACGCTTCTTGAGGATCATGCGTCACTAATAGCGTAGCAACTCCTGCGTCTTTCAGGAGTCGTAATGTCAGCTCCCTTAGATCAGCCCGTAACCTAGAATCGAGGTTGGAAAATGGCTCGTCAAGCAACATCACCTGGGGCTCACAGCATAGTGCTCGTGCCAACGCAACTCGCTGTTGCTCACCTCCACTTAATTCGTGAGGCATGGTGTCTCGACGGTCCTGCAATTCGATCAATTGCAGGTATTTATCAACCATTTCTGAACGTTGTGCGCGGTTCAAATGGCGAATTCCATATCCAATATTTGCGCCTACCGTAAGGTGCGGAAACAACGCATACTGCTGAAACACTAGCCCAACTGGACGGTTTTCAGGCAACTTATTTGTGCTATCGTCGAAAAGTGTTACCCCGTTGACTTTTATTTCCCCGGTTATGGGTATTTCAAGGCCTGCGATAATTCGCAACAACGTTGACTTCCCGCTTCCAGAGGCCCCCAATAAACAATGAACACTCCCAGCGTCAACGTGCAATGATACCTGGTCTAACGATTGGTGTTTATCGTAAAAGTGGCTAATGGAATTAACTTCAAGCCCTGATTTCATTTCAAACTCCCTGGACTCGAAATCTTAGCATTAGAAAACACGTGTTTTGACAAAACAATCACGGGCAACAAACCCACCACAATAATTGCCAATGCTGATGCGGCGGCCTCATCCAAACGTTCGTCTGAAGCTAGATGGTATACACGAACAGCTAAGGTATCAAAGTTGAACGGACGCAACACCAATGTAATTGGCAATTCCTTCATCGAATCTACAAAGACCATCAACAAGGCGATAAGAATGCTGGAAGATAACAACGGTAAATGCACGCCATATAGCGTCTTCACCGGGCCTCGCCCTAAGGCCAAAGAAGCATCATCCAGTGCCAGTGGAATACGATCATAGCCTGACCGGACCATCCCATTAGAGACAGCAGCAAAGCGACAGACACATCCGAACACGAGTCCGGCAATTGAGCCGGTAAGCCAGACCCCGATGTCCTGACCATTTAGTTTTAAGAACCAAATTCCTATCGTCTCCTCTAGGAAAAAAAACGGTGACAAGCAGCCAATTGCAATTACAGTCCCAGGAATAGCATATCCGAGTCCACTGCCTCCTACAATTATTCGATTGAAGGTTTCAGGAAATCGCCTAAGTGAGGAAAAAAGCAAAAATGACAATGTCGTGCAAACCGTCGCAACTACGATGGAAACCTGAATGCTATTGAGTCCTAGCTCACCAAGCAACTCGATAGCTCTTTGGTCGCCGTTTTTCCAAGTCATATCGACAAAAATACAAACCGGCATAATAAATCCCATCACGACGGGGAACCAAACAATAAGGCTCACCAAGAATTTCCCAATCATTCCCAATCGCCTTCGCATAACCTCAACCGAAGCCCCGTTATTTGTCGAAACCCTTCTATTTCCGATAGTTAATCTTTTAACAAGAAGAACTGAAACGACAACCAAGATCAGGCACGCTGATAGTTGGCCGGCACCCACAAGAGAACCATGAGATAACCACGTACGATATACTCCTGTAGCGAACGTATCTACCGCGCAATAATCGACAGCACCGAACTCCGCTAACGTTTCCATCAACACTAACATCGCTGCTGCGAAAACCGCTGGGCTAACTAACGGGAATACGACTTTAAAGAATGTTTTCACCATGCCGGCACCGAGTGTACGACTTGACTCAATCATATTCCGGTCTAGCCTGAACAAGGCAGTACGACATGCCAGATACACATAAGGATAAAGTCCCGCAGACAAAATGCAGACGGCGCCGGGGAGACTCCGGACTGCTGGAAACCAATATTCGCCACGTTCCAACTGGAACGTTTTACGAAGCATGGTCTGAACTGGACCTGAATATTTAAAAAAATCCGTCACCGCGTACGCAAGGAGGTAGGACGGGATAGCCAGCGGTAGGATCAGAGCCCACTGTACTATTGACCTACCGGGAAACTCATAGTTAGTGACAATCCAAGCCGATGTCACACCGATCAGAACGGTCAGGCTTACAACACCCAAGGCGAGGATTGCTGTATTGCTTATATAACGAAACAGAACTGTTTCCGCGAGGTGTTCCCAGACTCCTTCCGAATCTCTAAAAACGTTTAGCAATACATCGCCAAGCGGCAGAAGGAGGGATGTAACGATGACTGCGTTGAAAAACGTACATCCTAGGCCGTCGCGAATTCTATACCGTCGCATGACCGTTACTCTCTCATCGGAATCGAGACTCTCCCATTATTCCTATCGCCAGCCAACACGATCCATCATTCGAATCGCCCTCGGAGTATTCTCTCCAATGACTGCGGGATTTAATACATCTGCCTTGAATTTGCCTAAATCCTTTAGCACCTGCACCGTTGGCGTACCCTCCACCACCGGATATTCATTGTTGCCCGCCGCGAAGATGTCCTGTGCCTCTTTGCTAACTAGAAACTCCAGCAGCTTTACGGCGTTTTCCTTATTTGGCGCATTGGAAACGACTCCAGCACCTGAAATATTCACATGCGCTCCGCGGCCATCTTGATTTGGGAAAACGGCTCTAACTTTCTTGGCTGCTTCCCGCTCTTCGTCTGTACCTTTAAGCATCCGGGCAAAGTAATAACTATTGGCAACGGCAATATCGCCCTCTCCGGCAGCTACTGCCTTAATCTGATCTCGGTCACCTCCCTGTGGAGGGCGTGCCATATTGGCCACAATCGCTCGACACCATTTCTCCGCGTCCACTTCTCCGTGTTTTTCAATTATTGAGCCAACCAGAGATTGGTTGTAGACGTTTGTCGAACTACGGATCAAAACCTTCCCCTTGAACTCGGGTTTTGCTAAATCCTCATAGGAACTGATTTCACCTTTCTTGACACGTTCCCGTGAGACAAATATTATCCTGGCCCGCTTGGTAAGGCCAAACCATAGACCATTAGGGTGACGTAAATTCTCCGGAATATTCTTGACCAGCACATCAGATTCGACCGTTTGAAAAACACCCTGTTCAACAGCTTTATGCAGACGCGCAGCATCGACAGTGATGAAGATGTCGGCAGGACTTCGTTTGCCTTCCCGTGCTAGACGCTCCAACAAAGCATCGGAACTCCCTTCGATAATCTGAACTTTGATGCCCGTCTTCTTCTCAAACTGCTCGTATAGTTTGTCGTCGGTGTCATAGTGCCGAGCTGAGTAGATATTCACGACGTCCTGCGCGCCGATGGTCTGAAATACCACAAGCATAAATATAATAGTTGCTATATTTTTCATCATTTACTCCAGCGAATGCTCAAAAGACATTCTGTAAAAGGCATCCTCTTTATTTAATTTGTACATTGATTAGTTTATCGCCACGGCGTGCAATGATCTGATCCTCGACTAGGATAATTGCGTAGAGAACAGGCCCACCGAAGGACCCTCGTTGTCCTTCGGTGCCACCGTCCTCCCATAATTTGATTTCCCCAAGCGAACTGAATTCATCACCTTCAGCAATCACCTGGATGATTCCGTTTTTACAGGGAAGAATTAAAGCATTCCCTAATTTAACTGGCGTAGCCCACATGCTTGAGGCTATCCGCTGAGAGTACAATTCTTCGCCCTTAGACGCATCAACGGCAAACAACACACCTGCCCGATTCACAAAATATGCTAAACCATTCATTTCCACCGGCGAGCCAAAAGAAGACGTAGCTTTTTCACAATGCCAGAGGTAATCCACTGACCACTCCTGCCCTGCTAAACTGACTTTGATTACGCCATTAAATGCTGCCGGGTTGCCACCTCCGCCCTCACCTCCACCTGTCGTAGCCCCAATCAGGAACTTCCCGTCCCGCAGAGGCATTGGTGTAGGAACCGTATTTCCATCGACACCTACAAAGTCCCATAGCTTCTTACCTGTCAATGGGTCCAAGCCCATAATGTGACCACCTCCACTCAACAACAATTGCTGAGAATCACCGACCTTTAACAAACGAGGTGTGGCCCATGACGTGGCGCCAACTCCTGACGCTTTCCAGTTATCCTTACCCGACTTTTTATCAACACTAAGGATGTAGGGAGCCTCTTTCCTCTCAACCCAAACGAAAACAGATTTTTGTGTTTGTTCCAGCGACGATGACAAACCATGGTTAGATGACAACTCGCCAAATTCGTCGAGTAAATCTCGCTGCCAAGCTAACTTGCCTTCATGTGAAATCGATACCAATAAACCGCCTTCGAACAATGCCACTATACCCTGCGAATCAACAACCGGTGTTGGAGCCGCTTTGCTAACATAAACCGTGCTTTCACGAGGCGCAGGATTCCTAAAACTCAGACTCCAGACTTTTTTGCCGCTCACCAATTCATGAGCGGCAACGATACATTTCTCCTTATTCTTACCCAGCACTGCTGTAGTATAAATCGTGCCGCCCCAAACTACCGGACTTGACTGACCATAACCTTCCAGCTCCATTGCCCATATCTTTTTGAACTGAACAGACTGACCAATTTCGACCGCATTCTCACTAGTATTCGAGCCACCATTCTGGAAACTGAACCATCCAGGCTCAGCCAACAGTACAGAGGATGGAAGGAATCCAAGGATAAAACAGAGAATCGAAATCCGAAGATGATGTCGAAGCACTTTGCTAAGGTATTTAAAACACATTTAATTAAGTTTGATTCTTTTGAAAATAACGTCGTGTCAATTCACTACAGCAATTTTCAATCCCTTCGTGATAACCAATTTCAATAAACAACCTTTTCATCAAGATAATGTCTGCAATGCATGATATCTTGGTGAGATCAAGCTCATCCAGAACCTTTATCGCTTGAGTTTCACGCTTTAACTTCAATAATGATCGAGCCAACGCGAGGCGGTACGAAGCTTTTAACGGCGACAATTCCACAGCTCTCCCAAAGAAGGTAATAGCCTGAAAGTACTGTTCCTTCTTACAGGCTAAGGTTCCACCTGCAAACCAATAGAAAGAGGTGTTTGGGAACCTTAGCCGCGCCTTTCGTTCTGCTTTAGCTAGCAGTTGGTATTCTCTGACATGAACAGCAATCCGCAGAAAGATGTCTAGAGCTTCTTGCGGCAACGCGTTAACATTATCAGCAATATCATAAAGAATGCTTAATGTGTCTGCACGGTCGCCGGTCTGCAACAGACAATTGGCAAACTTCATTGTTGCAAGAACACCGATGTTTCCATGACTCATTGCCAGGGAAAAAGAATCTCTTGCATCACGGAAATGTCCGCACGAATAGAAGCCATTACCAAGGTTGAATGCTAATTCAAAGATAGCTTCCGGCCTGACGGTTCCCGCCGACAAAAGAAGCTTAGCCTCTGTAAACCGGCCCTGCTCGACCAGTGTATTAATGTAATCTGACTGTTTCATAACTCTCTTGTTTCTTTTAGCTATCTAAGTCGCTGGAATTAAATTGCAATCCAACATGACTTTCATCAACCAACCCTTTATTCGTTTCCCATGTAAGTCCGGTTCGTTATCCTCATCGAGTCCCACGCCAACGAAATGGCCATCATCGTAAACAGCCAAAGATTCATCGAAGGTATATTCCTCATTAGGCCAAACTCCGACTAACTCCGGAGCACCGAGAGCTTTAACTACATCCCAGAGCATCCCCATAGCATCAAGAAAGTTGTAGGAATATCCAATTGCATCCCCCATGCCGAAAAAACCTACCTGTTTACCGGTTAGATCCAGACCCTCCATTCTTGGAATGAATTCATCCCAATCATCCTGCATCTCCCCAATATTCCAAGTCGAAACGCCTAACAACAAAATGTCATAAGAAAGCAAGTCCTCTGGTTCGGATTTGCTAATATCGGCTGAATGAGATACAAACTGCCCAAGTTCCTGACAAATCATCTCGGCAGCTAACTCGGTGTTACCTGTAGAAGAACCATAAAAAACGCCTATAGACTTCATATTCTTAATCTCTCAATTTCTGACTATCTTAATTTCCGCGAACGCCCAAAATCATTCGCTAACAACAAAAGGCCAGCTATGATCACAAACCAAAAAATCACAAGCAGATGAAAAATTACAATCATAGCCCACCTCTCTCTATTGATACTGAGTCTCAGTAGCATTAGAGTACATTAAATTTCTAGATCTGCCAAGCCTTCGATTCAAAAACAACAAGTTTTAACCAACTTTTTCGGGTAAATCGAAAGCCCAATCTACGCTCACAATTGGAGGGAATAACTTTTCGCAACAGCGAA